>CAZQJQ010000011.1:0-35244 GCA_964593045.1 uncultured Clostridiaceae bacterium | reverse complement strand
TACTTGTGTTACTGGTGTATCTGGTTCTGGTAAAAGTACACTTGTAAATGAAATACTATATAAATCAATTGCGAGTAAAATTAACAATGATAGAATAACGCCAGGACTTCATGATAATATAAAAGGAATAGAAAAAATAGATAAAGTAATTGAAATAGACCAAACACCAATTGGAAGAACACCAAGATCAAATCCTGCAACATATACAGGAATGTTTGACCATATACGAGACTTATTTGCAGCCACAAGTGAGGCAAAAATGAGGGGATATGCAAAAGGTAGGTTTAGTTTTAATGTGCCTGGAGGTAGATGTGAAGCTTGTTCTGGTGATGGTATTATAAAAATAGAGATGCACTTTTTACCAGATGTATATGTTCCGTGTGAAGTATGTAAAGGTAAAAGATATAGTCGTGAGACTTTAGAAGTAAAATATAAAGGAAAAAGTATAAGTGATGTTCTTGATATGACAGTTGAAGAGGCATTAGAATTTTTTAAAAATGTATCAGTTATAAAAAACAAAATACAAACGTTGTATGATGTTGGACTTGGATATATAAAATTAGGACAACCATCTACAACTCTTTCTGGAGGAGAAGCACAAAGAATAAAACTTGCAACAGAACTTTCAAAAAGATCAACTGGAAACACAATATATATTTTAGATGAACCAACTACGGGACTTCACATAGCGGATGTTCATAATTTAATTAAAATAATAAACAGGCTTACAGATACGGGCAATACAGTAGTTATGATAGAGCATAATTTGGATGTTATAAAATCAGCAGATTATATTATAGATTTAGGACCAGAAGGAGGAGATAAAGGTGGCTCTGTTATAGCTTGTGGTACTCCAGAAAAAATTGCAAAATGCAATGATAGTTATACAGGACAGTTCTTAAAGAAAATGTTAAAAAGTTGAGGATAACCTCAACTTTTTTATGTATGGTAAATTGTTATATCATTAGTTTTTTGCTATTAGCATCCGCATCCACATCCGCAGCAGCAGAATAGAACTATGATTATGATTATGATCCATATACAGCAACAGTTTCCTCCAAACATTCCACCGCCGCCGCATCCACAACCGCAGTTGTTTTGGCATCCGCATCCACATCTTTCATCCATAACGATTCCCCTCCTTTGCTATCTAAAATACTCCTGTTCCTGGGTAGAAAGGAGTTGAACTTTCCAATTCGAAGAATTGATTAAAGTTCAATGGATTAGAACTACTATTTCCTCTACAATTAAAAAATATTAATATAAGTAATATAAACCATATAATTGAGTTGTCTTTACACATAACTATGCTCCTTTTTTAAGTTGATTATAGCATTAGGGATATCTTTTTGTATTTTTTAGTCTTTAGTTATCAACTTAATATAATATATTCACTCAAAAAAAAATGGTTACAGTTTAATTAGATAAAATAGCAATTAAAATACTTGTGTAATAAATATAAAAATGGTATAATTTAGCAATAAGAGGTGATATTTTGCAAAAGAACGATATATTAAATTTAGAAATAATTGATAATGGTATAGATTTTGAAGCAATTGCAAAGTCAGATGGAATGACAGTATTTATACCAAATGGAATAATTGGTGAAAAAGTAAGAGCTAAGATACTTAAAGTAAATAAAAATTATTCATTTGCTAAAATAGAAAAGATAGAGGTTGCTTCGCCATATAGACAAGAAGAAGTTTGTGAAGTATATAATAAATGTGGTGGCTGTGATGCACAGCATATAACTTATGAATTTACATTGCAACTAAAAACTAAAATGGTAAAAAATTGCTTAGATAAACAAAAAGTAAAATATATTAATTTAGAAAAATGCATTGGTATGGGTCTACCATATTACTATAGAAACAAAGTACAGTATCCAGTAAGAGTTGATAAAAATGGTAATACTGTTATGGGATTTTATGCAAAAAGAAGCCATAATATAGTACAAAATGAATGTTGCTATATACAAAATAGAGTAATAGATATGCTCTCTAAAGAAGTATTTAATATATTAATTAAAAATAACTTTGTTGGGTATAACGAGCAAGATGGTACAGGTGATATAAGGCATATAGTTATAAAAAGAGGAACAAATACATCAGATATAATGGTTGTTTTAGTAGTAAATAGTAAAAGCATACTAAAAGATATCAGAATTGATAAAGTCGTAAAAGAAATAAAAAGTATATCTCAAAATATACAAGGAATATTTTTGAATTTAAATGAAAGTAGAACTAATGAAATATTAGGCAGTAAAACAGTATGTGTATATGGTAAAGAATATATAACTGAACGTATATCTGATTACACATATTATATTTCACCAAAATCTTTTTTTCAGGTAAATACATCTCAAGCTGAAATAATGTATCATGTACTAGAAGAAAAATTAAAATTAAGTAAAAACGATATATTATTTGACTTATATAGTGGAGTAGGTTCAATAGGAATATTTTTAAGCAAAAATGTAGCTAAAGTATATGGTATTGAGATAGAAGAAGAAGCAGTAAAAATGGCAAATATGAATATTGATTTAAACAATGTAACAAATTGTGAATATATAGCAGGTAGTGTAGAAGATAAAATAGAAGAATTTAAAAAAAGAAATATTTTTCCTGATGTAATAGTAGTAGATCCACCAAGAAAAGGTTTAGATGAAAAAAGTATAGAATATATATTAAATTTTAGGCCTCAAAAAATAGGATATGTAAGCTGTAATCCTGCTACACTAGTAAGAGATTTAAAATTACTAGAAAAAGAATATACTATACTAGATATAACACCTATTGATATGTTCCCTCAAACAAGTAATGTCGAATGCGTAGCGGTGCTATGTCTGAGAGAAAACAATAAAACACAGTAATATCAATGCTTAGAAAGATTTTCATAAAAACATAGAAAAGTATAAAAAAAGTAAAAAATACTGAAAAAATTGAAAAAGTGGGAAAAATTGTATAATATATAATGAGGTGATTTTTATGATAATATTAGATGTAAATAAATTAGGAGTGAATTTTGGTTATGGACAACTTTTTGAAGATGTTTCATTTTCTTTAAATGAAGGTGAATCAATATCTATCGTTGGTCAGAATGGATGTGGAAAATCAACTATTTTAAAATTAATAGCAGGTTTAGAGAGAATGGATCAAGGGAATGTAAGCATAAAAAAAGATGCAAGAGTTGGTTATTTAGATCAGACAGGCTCGAGTTTAGAAGATAATAGGCCTGTTTATGAAGTAATTAAAGATGGGTTTGGAAAACTTGTTGAGGCGGAAAGACTTATAGAAGAATATCAAAAATTATTGGAAGAAATAGATCCAGAAGATACAGAAAAATATAATGCTGTACTAGAAAAATTTTGTAGCATGCAAGAAAAATTCTCTATGGCTGGTGGATATGATATGGACACAAATATTAATATAGTTGTAGATGGACTACAAGTTGATAGAAATTTATTAAATCAAAGTTATAATGATTTAAGTGGAGGAGAAAAAACACTTATACAATTAGCGAAAATTTTACTTACTAAGCCTGATTTGTTATTACTTGATGAACCTACTAATCATCTTGATATAGCAAGGATAGAATGGTTAGAAAATTATATTAAATCATTTAGAGGTGCTTCAGTTATTGTATCACATGACAGATACTTTTTAGATAGAATGTCTAATAAAATTTTAGATTTAGATAATGGTATAGGGAAAGTTTATTCGACAAATTATTCAGGATATGTAGAAGAAAAACAAAAAGATTTTGAAAAGCAAATGACAAATTATAAAGACCAACAAGCTACAATTAAGAGATTAGAAGAACAAAGAAAATATTTTTCGGAAAGAGGTATGGCTACAAATAGTTCAACACTTTGTGATAGAGCTCACTCATTACAAACACAGATAGATAGATTGAGAAGTAATGCTGTATTAAAACCAAAAGAAAAGAAAAAATTTAAGGTAGGTTTTGATGAAGAACGAAAATCAAGTAAAAAAATAATTACTGCAGAAGAACTAACAGTTGTAACACCAGATGGAAGAAAAATTTTAAATAGTATTGATGTAGATATTCATGCTGGTGAAAGAATAGCGTTGCTGGGGGAAAATGGAAGTGGAAAATCAACATTTTTAAAGACGGTTTTAGGAGAACAAGATTTAAAGGTAGATGGAGATGTTATGATTGGACCAAGTGTAAAGATAGGATATTTGCCTCAAATTATTACTTTCCCAAATGGAGAACAAGAATTACTAGAGTATTTTAGAGGTGCTGTAGGTGCTAATGAACAAAGAGCTCGATCAATATTAGCAGGTTTTCAATTTTATAAAGAAGATGTTACAAAAAGGGTGAAAAACTTATCTGGTGGAGAGAAAATGCGTATAAAATTAGCAGAACTTTTACAACAAAAAATTAATACACTAATATTTGATGAACCGACTAACCATATTGATATACCTACAAAAGAAGTGTTAGAAGAAGCAATTGAAGAGTTTGAAGGAACACTTGTATTTGTGAGTCACGATAGATATTTTATAAATAAATTTGCAGATACTATTATAGAGTTTGCAGAGGAACAAGTTACAATATATGACGGTAATTATGACGATTATAAAAGAGCAAAAGAAAGAGAATCTAAAAATGAAAAAAAATAATTATGAGGACAAGTATAAAATAGGAGCGGGAACGAAATGTACTAATGAAAATTTCGTTGGATTAATACAAAGCAAGAAGGCTAAACCTCAAAAAGAAAATAATAATAATGATGAAAGATATTAATTTTTTAAGTATGTCTAAATCTATATACATATTTTAAAAGAATACAAGAAAGGAAAGTATACTAACATGAAAAATCTTTAAATAAAATTTAAATTATAGATATTTTAATTAGATACTTCATAAACTGAGCATAAACATTAAATAAAATCTAAGTAAATAAAAAAATAATTAAAAGTAAAAAAGAATAATGGTATAGATAGATAAGAAAATTAAGGAGGAAACTAATGTCCAAAGTTGTTTCGAGAGAAGAACAAATGCAAATAGAAACATTTGAAAGAATTGGTGCAGGTGCTTGTGCTAATTTATATAGAAATGGAAAAGAAGTATATAAATTATTAAAAGATTCTTCTAAAGGTTTGTATAGAGTGGGAAAGTTAGAACAATTAGAAGGGATTAAAAGTAGTATATGTGTTTTTCCAAAAGAAGTACTTAAAGATGATAATAATATGGAAATAGGATATATTATGGACTTTATATATGGAAAGAAGATGAAAGAAGTATTTCAAGATTTATCTTTTGAACAATTACAACAAGTACTATTTAAAGCTGAATTAGGTATAAAAGAGTTATCAGAGCAAAGAATTTCATTTAATGATATGCATTTTGATAATATTATGTGGGATGAAGAACATAAAGAAATTAAAATAATAGATACAGATTTTTATAATTTTGTAGATGAATATACTCCAGAGGAATTATATAAATCAAATTTAACAAAATTTAATAATCAAATAGAAACACTTATAGGAATAAGAGATGGTGTTTTAGCAAAATATTTAGGTAGAAATAAAGAATATATGGAACTATATAAAAATTATTTTAAAAGAGGCTTGAATGGTGAGAATATTAGCACAAATGAATTAGTAAACATTATAAAAAATATCGCTAAAAAAGACTTCGGAACATCTTTTTCTAACATATCGGAGATTATAGAAAAAGCAAAAGGAAAAGTAAAAGATTATGAAGATGAAGAATTAGATATAGAAAATTGGTCAGAAGGAAATGAACGCTTAAGAAATTTATTAACAGGTTGTAAAGAAAATGAACTACCTTCTATGTTTTGCTGTGCAGGACACGGAAAAGATAAATCTGCATATATTACTGTACAAATGAATGAGCAAACTAAAAAAAAGATATATAACATTATGGACAAATTGTCAGATATTAAGGATATTTCATTTAGATTTGCTCAAAAGGAATTTGCTGAAGATCCAAGTTTTACAGTATATATGAATAATGAAAAAAGCAAAAATGAAATTATGGATATAATATCGTTGGCAATGACACAAGAAATGGAAAAAGACCAATTACCAAAAAACTTTAAGAAATTAACAGATATAATAGATAAATTTAAAACTGAAGATATTGGCTTTGATTTATTATATGAGATAGGAAAAAATAAAAATAAAATATTATTAGAAAATTTGAAATTTGGAAATAGTGAGTGGATAGAAAAATCAGATTTTAAGAAAATGGGTTTTAACTCAAGAACAGACATGTTTGGAAAATTACAATATTATAGAAATGGAATAAGCAAAGAAAAAGAAGAAAGCATATTTAATAATATTTTAGATAATCTAACACAAATATTTAATAGTGAAAGAAAAGAAGATTTATCTATAACTCAAAAAATTGCTCAAAAAATTTCTTCTAATAATTTTTTGAAAAAGATACCATTTATAAACAATTTTATAAAGAAACAATTATATGTTTTACCAACAACTACGCAAAATCAAAGTATGCATAGAATAAGTAGTCAAAGAGAAAAATTTATAGAAAAACTATCAAGTTATAAAGAATACACAGTAGTACCTAATGAACAAAAAGGACAAATAGAAAATGATAAAATTATTCAAAAAGATGATATAGATGATTTAAGTTTATAAAATTAAAATTCAGAAGTAAAAATGAAAGAAAAAGTTTTAAAAATGATAATTTATTATGTATTAGCAGTTTAAGATGAGGATAAGAAAAATATTGATGGTTTTGTTGAAGTTTCAAGTTTTCTTATAGAAATGATGTAATAGATATTATATTAAAAAATGAATAGAGAATTATTCATTAGTGGTATTTTAATTAGACACTTCACAAACTGAGCATAAACATTAAATAAAATCTAAGTAAATAAAAAAATAATTAAAAGTATAAAAAGAATAATTAATTACTTTAAAAAAAGTAATAGTTATTCTTTTTTTATTGCCCAAAAGGAGGGATTGATATAGTAGTAGATATATATAATACAAATAGAAAATATAATATAATTTATGCTGATCCACCCTGGAAATATAATACATTAAGAGATGGTTCAGGTACGGCAGAAAAACATTATAAAACAATGAAAATTGAAGAGATAATAAATATGAAGGATACAATTCAAAAAATATCAGATAAGAATTGTATCCTTTTTATGTGGGTTACTTTTCCTTGTTTATTGGATGGATTGAAGGCTATAAAAGAATGGGGATTTAAATATAAGACTTGTGGATTTAATTGGATAAAAAGAAATAAATTATGATGATACTATAGGAAAACTAACTATTCCTGATGTTTTACTAAAAGATGCCCCTATAAAAGAAAGTGTAGAATTATCTACATTGTCAGAAGCAATAGGACATTTTACAAATACAAGTATATATAGTGGAAATGTAGGACTTGCTTCTCATAATAGTGGTAGCTCAGGAGATTTTTTTAGAAATCTAAATAAAATAAAGAAAGGGAGTGAAATATATTATGAAACAAGTTATGGAACAAAAAGATATGTTGTAGATACAATAGTAGAAATTAATGAAGAAGATTGGTCGTATTTAGAGGAGGCACAAGATAATAGAATAACCTTAATTAATTGTGTTGCAGGGCAAAAAGAAAAACGATTATGTGTTCAAGCAAAAGAAAGTATAGAAGGAATGAATTATGGTCAATAAAAAGGTTTGGATTTTTTAAGAAACTCTAATATAATAAAAATAGGAGATGATTTTTATGAAAAAAAGAATAGTTATAATAGGCATATCATTAATTTTTATTATATTAGGTATATCTTTAGGTAGTATATTATATAAATCTAAAACTAAAAAAATTGAAGATAGTAATGATGTTGTTAATGAAAAAGTAAAAATTGAAACTTCAGAACTAGAATATACAGATCCAATAAATAATACAGCTGAAGTAGTTTTAGAAAATACTGAAACTACTCAAAGTAGTAATGTTTCAGAAGATAAAAAAAGTAATGTAGTAGTAAGCAGTACAAAAACTGAAAGCAATAACACATATACTAATAATGAGAAAGCAACAACTACTACAGAAGTACAAAAAGTTGATAATGTTCAAACAAATACAATTAATGAAAAAGCAAATACAGAAGTTGTTTCAACAAATACTGAAACTAAAATACAAGAAAGTACAGTTAAAGAGAAAATTGAGGTTGGAGAAAAATATGTAACTAATTATGAAATGATTGATAAAATGAAAGAAATTATAGAAAGCAGTCCTTCAGACACAATGAAACAATGTCGAATGCGTAGCGGTGCTATGTTTGAGAGAAAATACTAAAGTATAGCAATTATTAAAAAATCAAATGTCTAAAAAGGAACTATTTAAATACTTAATTAATAATATTGATTTTTAGCAAATATATTGTATAAGGCGATATTATGAAAATAGTTAAGTTATATGTAAATAAATATATTAATAATATAAAGAAAATAAAAAAAGTAAAAGCAGTAAAGACAGAAGAAAAAATAAAAAGAAAATATAAATTGTTAATTATAGCTATAGTTTTTTTTGTTATAATATCATATGTATTCTTTAAAACTTATAGTAGGCATAATATAGTTACAAACGAACTTTCTAATGTAAGTGATAATATTATAGAAGAAGATGTGGATGATTTAGATTTAATTAAACAAAAATATAATGAAAACAAATTAATTGCTTTAACATTTGATGATGGCCCAAGTTCATATACAAAATTGCTTATAGATGGATTAAAAGAACGAAATGTCAACGTTACTTTTTTTATACTAGGCGAAAATATATATAAACATCCGGAATATATAAAAGAGGCATATGATAATGGAAATGAAATAGAAATACATGGATATACACATAAGCAATTTACTAAACTCACTAATGACAAGATAATTGCAGAAATAGATAAAGTAAATATGGAACTTATCCCTATAATTGGAGAAAAACCAAATTTAATAAGAGTCCCATATGGCTCTATAAATAACAGAATAAAAGAGCTTTTGGCTAGTATAGGTATGCAAAATATTTTATGGACTGTAGATTCTAAAGATTGGAAATTTTTAAATACAAAGAAAAATTATAACTATTTAATAAGTAAAATAAAAGGAAATAGCATTGTTTTAATGCATGATACATATAAACCGAGTGTAAATGCAGCACTTATGATTATAGATACTTTAAAAGAAGAAGGGTATATGTTTGTGACAGTAGATGAATATATAAAATGTATAAATGAATAGGCTACAAAAGTAGTTCTATTTTTTTATTTTTTACCTATTTTATTTTTTTAAAAAAAATGATATAATTATATAAACAGAAAAACAGGTGAAAATATGGATAAAAAGTATAAAATATTAAGTGTTTGTATTGTATTTTTTAGTGTAATATATTTAGGTTTAGGATTATTAAATAACAATTTATGGTTTGATGAGACTTATTCTGTTACAATCATAAATCATAGCTTTATTGATATTTGTAAAATTGCTGCAAATGATGTTCATCCAATATTATATTATTTAATACTTAAAATGTTTTCTATTTTATTTGGAAAACATATCATAGTATATAGGATTGCATCTCTTATACCGATTGTATTACTTGTTATATTTGCACTTACAAAATTATCAAAGGAATTTGGTAACAAAACTGCTATCATATTTTCTTTTATTGTTATATTTATGCCAGTCCTTGTGTCATATAGCACACAAATTAGAATGTATACTTGGTCTATGTTATTTGTATCTTTATCAATGTATTATGTATATATGGTAATAAAATATAGCAAAGCAAAAAATTGGATATTATTTGCAACATATAGTATTATTGCTGCATATACTCATTATTACGCGTTATTTACCATAGCTTTTATAAATATATTTTTGATAATATTTGCTATAAAAACAAAAAAGATAAATATAAGGTCACTTTTGATTTGTGCAATTACAGAAATAATTATGTATATACCTGGTATAATTGTTTTTTTAATTCAATATTCAAAAGTTGTAAAAGGGTTTTGGATATCTGTTGAATATCCTGACATACTGTTTAGAATATTAGATAGTAATTTTAGCGGAGTTATTTCAAATATATTAGTATTGATATTTGCTATATTAATTACAATTTATATCATATTATCTTTATTTAAAATGTATAAAAATAGTAATAATAAAACTAACATATTGTATGTATTAATTCCACTGTTAATATATATTTCTGTTATAATATTTGCATTGCTTGCTAGTATAATTCGCCCAGTATTTATAACAAGATATATGTTGCCAATGCTTGGATTATATGTTTTTTCACTTTCGTATATACTTTCAAATGAAAAGAATAAATGGATTCCTTTATGTATAATAAGTTTTCTTGCTATATTATCTATATATAATTCTTACTTGGTTTTAAACAATGTGTATACAAAAGATAATGAAAAAATAAAAGAGATAGTGGCTGCAAATATTGAAGAAAATGATATAATATTATTTAGTGATATTGGTACTGGTAGTATTATATCAACATATTTTACTGACTACAAAAGTTATTTCTATAATAAAGACAATTGGGATGTTGAAGAAAGCATATGCAGCATTTTTACCACAAATGGAGTGTATAAGACAATTAAATTTTTTAAATGATGATAATTATAGAATAT
Source organism: uncultured Clostridiaceae bacterium (assembly GCA_964593045.1). Classification (GTDB taxonomy): domain Bacteria; phylum Bacillota; class Clostridia; order TANB77; family CAG-465; genus JAOAHC01. The sequence continues at coordinate 24,575 of CAZQJQ010000011.1, read as the reverse complement.
GGGTTATTGACTCTGACTCTTCAAATATGTTTAGCTATTTTGCTTCAAATAATGAATTTAATGAAATTTTAAGTGAAAAATATTATTATCCGTATAATAACATGGATATAGTATTTCATTTATATAGTAAATAATAAGGAGGGTAGTTTTTTATGAAAAAAAAGACAGTATTTATGGTGATGTTACTTTTAGTATTAGCATTAAGTACATTTGGAATATTAAAATATTTGGAGAAAAATGGTGATAATATGATAGCAACTAATCAAAATAAAGAGGAAAATATAACTATAAATGAAAACATAGAAGATAAAAATAAAGTTAGTAATAATGAAAATAAATCTAATGAGAATAATGAGGGTAACACACCTGTACAAATACACGGTTCCTTAAATGTAAATGGGACAAATATTGTTGATAAGAATAATAATATATTTGTTTTAAAAGGAGTAAGTACACATGGAATAGCTTGGTTTCCACAGTATGTAAATAAAGAGACATTTAAGTATATGAGAGATGAATGGAATATAAACGTGGTAAGGCTTGCAATGTACACTGATCCTAATGTAGGTTATACTAAACAGGATCATGAACTTGTAAAAAAAGGTGTGGAATATGCCACTGAGTTAGGCCTTTATGTTATAATAGATTGGCATATATTAAGTGATAATAATCCTAATATCTATAAACAAAATGCAATAGCATTTTTTGAAGAAATGGCAACTTTATACAAAGATAATATAAACGTTATATATGAAATATGTAATGAACCAAACGGAAATGTAACATGGCAAAATGATATTAAACCATACGCAAATGAAGTAATTGGTAAAATAAGAAGTATAGATGATGATGCTATAATAATATGTGGTACACCAAATTGGTCACAAGATGTAGATGTTGTATCATATGATCCAATAGAAGGATATAATAATATCGTTTATGCACTTCATTTTTATGCTGCAACTCATAAAGATGATATAAGAGCTAAAGCAAGTATTGCAATACAAAATGGATTACCTATAATAGTATCCGAATTTAGTATATGTGATGCTGCTGGAAGTGGTAATATTGATTTAAATGAAGCTAATAAATGGATGGATTTTTTAAATAATAATAATATAGGATATATACAATGGAATTTATCAAATAAAAATGAAACATCAGCATTACTTCTTCCAAGTGTAAGTACAGTTACAAATTGGACAGAAAATGACTTATCAACTACAGGAAAGTGGCTTGTTCAAAACTTAACAAAATAACAATATAGAATTTATATATAATTGTAAAAAGCTATTGAAAAATGTTTGTTTATATGATATAAATGATTTGAAATAATTAACATAATATGTTTTTAAAAACGAATAGGAGAGCGGTCATATGGCACTTCAAGATACAGAAGAATTTGATATACAGAAAAATTATGGTGAAGATACGGTTTTATCTAAAGATGAGATACTAAAAAAGTATAATGTTTCTGAAAATGGACTTACAAGAAGTCAGTATACAAATAACACTAAAAAGTATGGACCAAATGAAATGAAAAAGACAAAACCCAAAAAGTGGTATAATTATTTTTTTTCAAGCTTAATAAGTCCATTTAACGTAATACTTATATGTATTACAGGAGTTTTGTTTTGGACAGATGTAGTTATACCTAAAACGCCTAATTATACTAATATTATAGTAATAATAGTACTTGTTTTAGTTAGTACATTCTTAGAATTTTTTGAAGAATATCGCTCAAATAAAGCGGCTGAAAAATTAAAAGAATTGGTATCAAGTATGGTGACTGTAATACGAAATGATAAAAACATAAAAATACCAGTAAAAGAGTTAACTATAGGAGATATTATATTACTTTCAGCAGGAGATATGATATCAGCTGATTTAAGAGTAATTGAATCAACAGATTTATTTGTTGGACAATCTTCTATAACTGGTGAATCTGATGCAGTAAGAAAAGTGAGTAATACAGAATTAAAATCACAGGATAACATTAAAACGTTATCTGATTTAGATACTATTTGTTTAATGGGTACTAATGTTATAAGTGGATCTGCTAAAGCCATTGTTGTAAAAATAGGGGATGATACGTATTTTGGCAAAGTTGCTCATACATTTGTAAAAGGTAAGCCTAAAACTGCTTTTAGAAAAAGTATTGAAAATATTAGTTCGTTACTTATAAAATTCATGTTAGTAATGATACCAATTACCTTTTTAATAAATATATCAAAACATGATGTAATAACAGCTTTTACATTTGCAGTAGCTATTGCAATAGGAATAACACCTTTACTATTACCAGTAATTCTTTCATCAACGTTATCTAAAGGTGCAATAAAAATGTCTAAGAAAAAGACAATTGTAAAAAAGTTAGATGCAATACAAAGTTTTGGAGCAATGAATATTCTGTGTACAGATAAAACAGGAACCCTTACAAAGGATAAAATTGTACTTGAAAGATATTTAGGAGTAAATGGTGAAGAAAATATAGACGTTTTAGAATATGCATTTTTAAATTCATATTTTCAAACAGGTTTAAAGGGAAGTATAGATGAAGCAGTAATAAATAGAGGAATTTCTAATGGACTTGGTAAGATGGTAGATAACTATGAAAAAATAGATGAGGTACCATTTGACTTTAACAGAAGAAGACTTTCAATAGCTGTCGAAAGTAATGACACTGTTATATTTATAACTAAAGGTGCAGTAGAAGAAATTCTAAATATTTGTTCATATGTAGAAGATAAGGGAAATGTTTCTAAAATTACCGAAGATATAAAGAAAAACTCTATAAATATTGCTGAGAAATTAAATGAAGAAGGAATGCGAGTAATTGCGGTTTGTAAAAAAGTGGATACTAAAGGAACAATTGACTTTAATATAAAAGATGAAAAAAACATGACTTTAATGGGATTTATAGGTTTTCTAGATCCACCTAAAGAAACTGCAAAAGAATCAATAAGGAAATTAAATGAATCAGGTATCAGAGTAATTGTACTTACAGGGGATAATGTGGCAGTAACAAAGTCTGTATGTAAGCAAGTTAATATAAATACGTCTAAAATAATAACTGGAGATCATATTGAAAGATTAGATGATTCAGGAGTAAGACATTTGCTTAAAACTGTTAATGTATTTGCAAAATTATCTCCAATACAAAAAGCTAGAATAATTAGACTTTTAAAAGAAAAAGGAAATGTAGTAGGCTATATGGGTGATGGTATAAATGATGCTCCTTCTCTTACAAATTCGGATGTTGGGATATCTGTTGATACAGCTGTTGATATAGCAAAAGAAACAGCAGATATTATATTACTTAAAAAAGACTTAAATGTGTTGTTAGATGGAGTAAAAGAAGGTAGAGCAACATTTACTAATTTAATGAAATATATAAAACTTGCAACAAGCATGAATTTTGGAGAAGTTTTCTCTGTATTAATAGCAAGTGTTTTGTTACCTTTTTTACCAATAACACCAATACAATTACTAGTGCAAAGTTTGCTATATGATATGGGACAATTGTCTATACCTTTTGATAATGTTGATAAAGAGCACCTTAAAACTCCAAAAAGCTTAAATATTAAAGGATTAAAACGTTTTATGCTATTTATGGGACCAATTAGTTCTTGTTTTGATATTATAGTATTTGCAACACTTTGGTTTGTATTTGGTTTAAGATTACCTGATGCGGCACTATTTCAGACAATATGGTTTTCTTATGGAATAGTTTCGAACTTAGTTGGACTGCATATAATAAGGACTGCAAAGAAACCATTTGTAGAGAGTAACGCATCTAAAATAGTATATACTACATCAATAATATTTAGTATAATAGCAATTTTAATTCCTTTTACAATAATAGGAAGATACATAGGATTAGTAAGTATACCATTAAAATACATAGCTGTAATTATACTTGTTCCATTGTTATACTGTATAGTTGCAACATTTGCGAAAAAAATATATATTAAAAAATATCAAGAATGGATATAAAATCGAAAAATAGTAGGAGGAGAAATGGAGAATACAAATGAAGTATTAAAGAAAAAATATAATATACGACAATATATAATATATAGAATGCTTTCATATGATTTATTGTTTTTTTATGCAATAGACTTTCTTTTCCTAACTCAAGTAAAGAATATATCTGTATCAAATACAATATTACTTGATTCTGTATATACAATATTTAGAGTTATTTTTCAATTGCCTGTAACAATTATAGTTGATAGGATAAAAACAAAAACTTCTCTAATAACAGGAAATATTTTTATTGCAATTTCTACAGTAATTTTAATAATTGCTAGTGATTATAACATACTAGTGATTTCGCAAATATTATTTGCAATTGGGTATACAATAAAGGGGATTTGTGACAATGCATTTGTGTACGAAAACATACCAGACAATAGAGAAAAAGGAGCACTTTTTAGTAAAATAGATGGAAAAGCAATTGCATATTATGATGTGTTTTATGCAATAACTTCTATACTTGCAGGATTTTTATTTGTAGTAAACGGATATATACCAGTTATATTTTCTTTAATTATAACAATAATTGCAACCATAGCTGCATTTAAAATTAAAGATATAAATAAAGATGAAGAGAAAAATAGAAATAAAATAAGATTTAAAAGTCAGATTGATGATTTAAGATATGGAATACTATATATATTTAAATCATCTAGATTATCAATACTTATACTTTTCTATAGTATAATGAATGCATTTTTTATATCATTTATGGTATATAGAAAGAGCCTATTATCAGATTTAGGTGTTCCGGCACAATATTTTGGCGTTATATTTACAATAATAGGAATTGTATCAGCAATAGCCTCTAATTATCAAAATAAAATTCATACAAAATATGGCAATAAGACATTATCATTTTTATCAACTACATTTGTGCTTAGTTGTTTGTTAATAGCAACGATTGCACTTTTAGATATAGAGTTAAAGACAAAAGTAGTAATAATAGTATTATTTTTCTTAATTCAGGTAGCTGCAAAAGAACCGTTTAATACACTTGGCAATAGGTATCTTAGTAATTTTACAAATTCTAAAATACGAACAAAAATATACTCAGTAAGAGACTTATTACTTAATATAGTAAGAACAATAATAGGAGTTGTAGGTTCATTTTTAGTTGGTAATTTTGGTACTATATACACAATAATAATTTTAGGAATTTTATTTATGACAATTTCATATATCATAATTGATAAAATGAAATATAAAGTGGGGCTTGAACCTGATAAATATGATAAAAAAGATATAGAATATAGGGATATACGATAAAATTACTTTACATAACTTGACAAATGACAATATATATGGTAAAATAATATAGCTATAAAAAAAAGGAGGAATACTAATGAATTCTTATAGTTTAGATGAAATGGTAGCAAAAACTTCTCGGAAAATGACAAGTCTTGAAATCGCAAAGAAAGAATTTTCTCAGAAATTCAGAAAAATTCTTTCGCGGAAGAATGGCTCCTTTGAGGAGTTATTAGAAGAAATGAAGCAAGAATTTCCAAGTGAAAGGGTTTTGTACGGTCTTGAAGATCGCTTTTTGGAAAATTTGGATTTTTCCAAAAAAACAGATCGTGATTTAGCAACAATCGTGTTGCTAAAAATGTCCAAGTACCAAAAAAGGTAGTACATAAAAAAGGGTGTGATAGATTAATCACATCCTTTTTTTTCAATTTTATATATATTTGCATATATATTTAATATAAAGTCAAATTTGTTTTTTGTACTATATTCGGTATCATTTAAAACAGAAGATAGTGCATTTAAATTATCTTTATATATTGGTAAACTTGATTTAAGCAAAGTAGAGTAGTAATTAAAAGACATATTTTCTTTGTATTTTATATTGTTTTTATCAAGTATTGATCTTATTAATACTATAAAGTCGTTTTTTAATTCGAAAATCAAAAGATTATTATCTTTTTTCTTAACTAATTCTAAATATTTTGATTTATCTAACATTTGCTTCAACACCTTCTTTACGATTATATTTTTCTAAATCTGTGTTATCAAAAAAAATGGAATTATATACTTCAGCTGCTCGATAATTTCCTCTATTAGCATATCCTTCTAATTTTTTTGACATTGTATCTGAAAGTTTAAAATTAACATAAGATTTATTATTTGAAACATCAGATATTACAGATAAACTTGGAATTTTTCGAATATTAATTTTTGTATCAGATAAAAAATCATCTAGCTGATCACTACATACATGTAGAACAGTAGGAGAGTAATCACCTTTATCCATTATTACTACTCTATATGTACTACTGAATTTATCATTATTTGAATCTTTTGTATGTGTATACTCATCAAGTGAGGCATAAATATGCATATTTTGATTTTTTTCTTTTTCATTGACAATAAGCATAGACTGAAAAGCCGCATATTTAATTCTATATAAATCATCAATACCTTTAGCAATATTCATCGAATTTATGAAAGTTTTAGCTTTATTATGTGGAATGTTATTTGAGCCCATTATGCTAATTAGAAAATCGTATTGTTTTTTTTGTTCCATATCAATATCAATATCATTATCTTTATCACTTTTTTTATTAATAGAGCTTACATATTTTAAAAAATTATCAGTATTATCTATTGACATGGTATTTGGATACTTCATGTTATATTGTCTATATATTTCCTTTGACTTGCTAAGTAGTTTTTTTGGATCTTTGGCTATTTCAGGATCATTTTTATATAGTTTTCTTGATAGATGAATTAAAGAAGAATCATATAGCTTTGCAATTTTATTTGACCAAAATAGCAGTTTTTTATATGTTTGAATATCACTATCATTTTCATTTTTAAACTCTATATCTATATATTTATCAGAATTGTTAAATTCAAAAACATCCAGTAGAGCATCTCCATAAGAGTTTGGTATAGAATCATTATGGTTAGTTATTAAGTAATTAATGTATCCAGTTTGTTTTAATAAATCAGGAAAATCTGCTACTATTTTTCTCCCTGCATACTTATTAAAATTATATATTTCTGATGGATCCTCTTTATTTATGTACTCTAATATATTTTCTTCCATATTTTCAGCAATATAATCATATGAAAAATGACCTATTTTAGAAATACAAATATCAGTTACATTTGATACATCAATTTTGTTTAATAAAAAATATTTATATAGTTCAATATTTGCATGTTTTTTTATATACACAACTATATCACCTCATAAATATAATATACAACATATTTGTTTAAAATTCAACTATACTATGTAAAAATAACTAAAAAAATTGCAAATAGTAAATTTTGTGATATAATTATTTATATAGAAAAAATGGAGGGACTTATGGCAAAAAAAGTAGTAGCAGTAGTCGGAAGACCTAATGTTGGTAAATCAACTATATTTAATGTGCTAGCAGATGAAAAAATAGCTATTGTAAAAGATGTACCTGGTGTTACAAGAGATAGAATATATGCTGATTGCGAATGGAGAGGTACTAGATTTCAGATTATAGATACAGGTGGAATAGAACCTCAAAGTGATGATATAATATTAAAGCAAATGAGAAGACAAGCTGAGCTTGCTATGGATATGGCGGATGTTATACTATTTGTAACTGATGTTACTGCTGGAGTTACAAAATCTGATGAAGAAGTAGCCCATATGTTAAGAAAAACAAAAAAACCAGTTATTTTAGTTTGTAACAAATGTGATAGAGTTGGTAAAGTACCAGATGAATTGTATGAGTTTTATTCGTTAGGACTTGGTAATCCTTTTGCTATATCTGCTGGAAAAAAACTAGGAATTGGTGAATTGTTAGATGATATATATGATAAATTTGAAGATATTCAGCCTGAAGAAGAGGATGAAGAAACTATAAAAGTAGCAATAATAGGTAAACCAAATGCTGGAAAATCTTCTTTAGTAAACAAAATATTAAATGAAGAAAGAGTAATAGTAAGTGATATTGCTGGAACAACAAGAGATTCAGTTGATTCATATTTTACTAATGATTATGGTAAGTATATTTTAATAGACACAGCAGGAATAAGAAGAAAAAACAAAGTATATGATTCATTAGAAAAAGTAGCTGTTTTAAAAGCAACTTCTTCTATTGATAGAGCAAATGTGTGTCTTCTTATGATTGATGCAACAGAAGGTGTAACAGAACAAGATGAAAAGATAGCAGGGTATGCACATGAGGCTGGTAAAGGCATAGTAATAGTAATAAATAAATGGGATCTTATAGAAAAAGAAACTAATACATTAGAAAAGTATAAAAAACAGGTATATGAAAAATTAGCATATCTTAAATATGCTCCAATATTATTTATATCTTCACTTACTGGACAAAGAGTAAATAATCTTTTTAAAGTTATAAATGAAGTAAATGAACAAAATAATTTAAGAGTTCCTACAGGAATGTTAAATGATGTTATTTCGAAAGCTATTGCAATAACACAACCTCCTTCTGATAAAGGTAAAAGATTAAAAATATATTATGTGACACAGGTAAAAACAAGGCCGCCAACTTTTGTGGTTTTTGTTAATAATAAAGATTTAATGCATTTTTCATATACTAGGTATTTGGAAAATCACTTAAGGAAACAGTTTGGTTTTGTTGGAACACCTATTAAAATGATAATAAGGCAAAAGGGTGAAGAATAAAATTGGGGGGATTTTTATGAATCTTTATACGGTTTCAATATTTTTAATTACATATTTAATATGTAGCATTAATCCTGCTATTGAGATATGTAAGTTAAAAACAGGTGAAGATATTAGGAAACTTGGAAGTGGAAATGCAGGTACAACTAATGCAATGCGTGTTTTAGGAAAGGTACTTGGAAGTGTAGTATTTATACTAGATATTGCAAAAGTATTTATAGCATATGGAGTAGTATTCGGAGTAGGTAAGATTTTTTCACAAGATACAACTGTTACTTTAAATTCTGTGTTTTTAGTAGCAGCAGTTGTTGGACATTGTTATCCAATATATTATAAATTTAAAGGCGGAAAAGGCGTTGTTGCTGGTTTTGTTGCAATCCTCATAATAAATAAAGAAATAGCAATTGTATGTTTAATCTCAGCAGTACTTGTTATTGTTATAACAAGGATTGTATCAATGGGTAGTCTAGAAGGAGTTATATTACTTGATATAATGACAATTGTCATGATAAGAGAATATATAATACCTGTTTTGATAGTTTCTGCTATAATAATTTTCAAACATAAAAATAATATTGAAAGAATAATACAAGGTCAAGAAAATAAATTGTTCTAAAGTAACATATAATAACAAAGGTGGAGTTTATGAAAATATTAGTTGATATATTTGGTTCAGATGATGATATCTGTGTCCCTATAACTGCTGCGTGCAATATGGCAAATAAAATAACTGAAAAAATAGTATTAGTAGGAAGAAAAAGTGATATTTTAAATTGTATAAATACAAATTTTAAAAATGAATATGAAAATATTATAAATCATATAGAAATATTAGATGCAAAAGATTATATAACAAATAATGAGGAACCGGCATGGGCTATAAAAAACAAAAAAGATTCAAGTATAGTTGTAGCGTACAATTATATGAAAACACATGATGATACTGTCTTTATATCAGCAGGTTCTACTGGTGCTATAATGGCAGGAGCGTTATTAAAAATAGGTAGAATAAATAAAATACATAGGCCAGCTTTAGTTACTATATTACCAACTATAAAAGATAAGAAAACCGTTTTACTTGATTCTGGTGCAAATCCACAAGCAAAAGATATATCTATAATTCAGTATGCAACTCTTGGGAAAATATATTCTAAATATATTTTAAAACAAGAAAATCCTGCAGTCTATTTATTAAATATAGGAACAGAAGAGGAAAAAGGAACTCCTGAATTAAAAGAAATACACAGCTATTTAAAGCAAAATTTAGATAACTTTAAAGGAAATATTGAAGCAAGAGAAATATTAAGTGGTAAAGCAGATGTAATAGTATGTGATGGACTTCTTGGAAATATTGCATTAAAAGCAATTGAAGGAACAGCAAAAACTATGAAGTCAGTTATGTCGAATGCATTTAAGACTAACCCTTTAAATATGTTAAAGGGGATAATTGCTAAAAATACGCTTTCAAATTCTTTAAAAAAATATGATTATAGAGTACATGGCGGAGCAGTATTACTTGGAGTTAATAAACCAGTAATAAAAGTGCATGGTAGTTCAAATGTACAATCTTTTGAAAAAGCTATATTACAAGCAAAATATATGCTAGAAAACAGAATAATAGATAGGATAAAAGAGAATATATAGAATATAATGTATAAATATTAACAAATATTGTATATTGAAAAATAACAAAATATATTTATTGCATAAATATATAGTTTATGATATAATCGTGATAAAAAGAGAGGTGACAAGCAGTCAAACTGCTATATAATATGAATATTGTAAAGCAAAAGGGAACAAAAGATATATATGGCAATGATATAAAAACATGGCAATATGCAGAAGAAATAATGAGAAAAGTATGTAGGTCATATAATGTTTCTGAAATTAGAACTCCCGTTTTTGAAGCAACTGAGTTATATATGCGTGGTGTGGGTGATGAAACAGATATTGTTAGTAAAGAAATGTATTCATTTGTAGATAGAGGTGGAAGAAGTATAACATTAAGACCTGAACTTACAGCAGGGATTGTTAGGGCATATGTTGAGAATGGTTTTGCATCTATTACACAACCAGTTAAGCTTTGGTATTCTTCTAATATGTATAGATATGAGAAAATGCAAAAAGGAAGATACAGAGAATTTAGTCAATTTGGTGTAGAAATATTTGGTTCTTCATCATATTTAGCTGATTTAGAAAGTATAGTTATTTCATCTGCTTTTTTAGAAGAAATAGGATTAAAAGATAAAGTAGTGCTTAATATAAACTCAATAGGATGTAAAGAATGTAGAAAAAAATATTTAGATACATTAAGAGAATATTTATCAGATAAAATAGATAATATGTGTGATACATGTAAAGTAAGATATAACAAAAATATTATGAGAATTATTGATTGTAAAGAAGATAAATGTAAAAAAATAGTTGATGATGCCCCAATGATTTTAGATAATTTATGTGATGAATGTAAATCTGATTTTGAAAATTTAAAGAATGGATTAGATGCATTAAATATAAAATATGTAATAGATAAAAAAATAGTAAGAGGACTTGATTATTACAATAAAACCGTATATGAATACACTTCTAAAGATTTAGGACTTTCTGTTGGTGGCGGAGGAAGGTATGACATGTTAGTAGAACAGTTAGGTGGTTCTAAAACTCCAGCAGTTGGTTTTGCTTTTGGAACTGATAGAATTATATTATTATTAAATGAATATGGAATTATTCCAAAAAATAAATATCCTGTAGATATATATTTTGCCACATTAACCGACAAAGCAAATATTCATATAACTAATGTTATAAACAAATTAAGAAAAAACGGGTATATTGTAGAAAAAGATATATCAAATAGGAGTTTTAAAGCACAATTAAAATATGCAAATAATATAGGTGCAAGATATACCTGTATAATTGGAGAAGATGAAATAAGTACCAATACATGTCAGTTAAAAGATATGGAGACAGGCATTCAAATAAATATAAAAATGGAAAACATAGAAGAAGTTTTAAGAGAGGAAATAGGTGACAAATATGCACAAATATAGGACTAATACATGTGGAGAACTAACACTAGAAGATGTAGAAAAAGAAGTAAAATTATCAGGATTTGTAAGAACAATAAGAGATTTAGGTTCAGTTGTATTTGTTGATTTAAGAGATCATTATGGAGTAACACAACTTGTAATCAATACACCTGATATGATAGAAAAATTTAAAGAAGTAACAATTGAATCAACAATCTGTATTTCTGGTACTGTTATAAAAAGGGAAGATGATAATATAAATTCTAAGATACCAACAGGAGATATAGAAATTGGTGTAAAAGAATTAGAAATATTAAGTAAAGCAAAAAATATTTTACCTTTTGAAGTAGGAGAGAGTGCTTCAGTAAGAGAAGATTTAAGACTTGAATATAGATTCCTTGATTTAAGAAATGAAAAACTGCATGAAAAGATAGTTTTTAGAGCCAAGGTATTGGATACTTTAAGAAATAAAATGAATGAACTTGGATTTGTAGAAATACAGACTCCTATACTTACAAGTTCTTCACCAGAAGGAGCAAGAGATTTTCTTGTTCCAAGTAGACTTAATCCAGGAGAGTTTTATGCATTACCTCAAGCTCCTCAACAATACAAACAATTACTTATGATATCAGGGTTTGATAAATACTTTCAGATAGCACCATGTTTTAGAGATGAAGATCCTAGAGCTGATAGATCACCTGGTGAGTTTTATCAACTCGACTTTGAAATGTCATTTGCAGAACAAGAAGATGTACTAAGTGTATTACAAACAGTTGTAGGAAGTACATTTGAAGAAATGGGTGTTAAAAAAGTATTTAATAAAGAATTCGTAAGAATACCATATAAAGAGGCAATGGATAAATATGGTTCTGATAAACCAGATTTGAGAAATCCTTTGTTAATTCAAGATGCAACTGAAATATTTAAAGATACAGAATTCAAAGTATTTATGAATAAAACTATTAAGGTTATAAAAGCACCATGTAAAGAAGTAACAAGAAAGTTTTTTGATGATATGGTAAACTACGCAATAGAAGAAGTATCAATGAAGGGACTTGCATGGGTAAAGGTAAATGATGATATGACAGTCTCTGGAATTATTTCAAAATACATAACAGAGGATGTTTTAAAATCATTAATAGATTTAACTGCTGCAGAACCAGGAGATGGAATATTCTTTATTGCAAATAATTATGAAACTGCTTGTAAAGAAGCAGGTGCAATAAGACTTGAACTTGGAAAAAGACTAGATTTAGTAGAAAATGATTTATATAAATTTTGCTTTATAGTTGATTTCCCAATGTATGAACTTACTGATGATGGAAGACTTGATTTTAGTCATAATCCTTTCTCAATGCCTCAAGGGGGACTTGATAGTTTAATTAATAAAAAGCCACTGGATATATATGCAAATCAATTTGACTTAGTATGTAATGGATATGAGCTTGCATCAGGTGGTGTAAGAAATCATAATATTGATGCAATGTTAAAAGCATTTGAAATAGTCGGATATACGAAAGAACATGTAGAATCTAAATTTGGAGCATTATTTAATGCATTTCAATACGGAGCTCCACCACATGCAGGAGCTGCTCCAGGAATTGATAGAATGATAATGTTATTAAAAGATGAAACAAATATTCGTGAAGTAATAGCATTTCCAAAGAATAGTAAAGCAAGAGATTTGCTTATGCACGCTCCATCTGAAGTTACAGAACAACAATTAAGAGATGTACATATAAAATTAAGAAAAGAAAAAGAATAAAAGATAAGAGGTGTACGAATGAAAATATCAGTACTTGGTACAGGTGCATATGGGATAGCACTTGCAAAAATGTTATATTGTAATGGTAACAAAGTATCAATGTGGACAAAATTTAAAGAGGAACTAGAAGTTATAAATATAAAAAGAGAAAATGAAAAAGTGTTACCAAAAGTAAAAATAGACAAAGATATATATATTACAACGGATATGAATGAATGTATAAAAGATTCAAAAATAGTTATTATTGCTGTACCAATAAGTGCAGTAAGAGATGTATCTAAAGAGCTTTCTATGTATATAAAAAAAGGACAGACTATAGCAATATCTAGTAAGGGAATAGATCCGACATCAGGTATGCTAATGACCGATATAGTATATGAAGAAACAAAATGTGAAGACATATCTGTAATTTCAGGACCATCATTTGCTATAGATATTATAAATAAAAATAGAATGGCACTTGTATCTGCATCAAATAATAAAAAATCAAGAATTTTAACTAAACTTACAATAGAAAACGACAATATTGTTGTGCAAGAAAGTGATGATCAAATAGGGGTACAAGTATGTGGAGCCATAAAAAATGTATATGCTATTGCAATGGGAATGGTTCATGAACTTAAAATATCTGAATCGACAAAGGCTACCTTACTTACAGTGTTTTTAAATGATATACAAAAAATTGTAAAAATATTGGGTGGAAAAGAAGAGACAGTATATACATATGCAGGAGTAGGTGACTTTTTACTTACAGCCATGAGTAAAACAAGTAGAAATTATTCTTTTGGAAGAAGTATAGCAATAGAAAACAAATCAGTTGATGAAACACTTAGAAATATAGGGACAAAAACAGTAGAAGGACTATATACATTAGAAGCAGTTAAGAAAATGCTAGATAAAAAAAGAATAAGGATAGATTCAATAAATAAGTTATATGAAATAATATATAAGAAAAAGTCAGCAAATAAAATACTAGAATGCATAAAATAAAAGGAGTAAAATGGATAGTATAAATTTAAATAAAATAATAGATGAAATAAAAAAAGAAGCCATAAATGAAAAAGTTCCAATTATACAAGATGATTCCCTTGAATTAATTGGAGTGATACTCAGTATAAAAAAACCAAAAAAAATATTAGAAATAGGGACAGCTGTGGGGTATTCATCAATACAATTTTCAAAATATATAGATAGTGATGCAAAAATAACTACAATTGAATTAAATGAACTATCATATAAAAAAGCAATTAAAAATATACAAAAAGTAGAGCTTAGTAATGTAATTGAAGTTATAAACGCAGATGCAACTAAATATCTAGAAAAAATAGAAGGGGAAAATTTATTTGATGTTATATTTATAGATGCAGCTAAAGGACAATATCCAATATTTTTAGAACAATCTTTAAGACTAATAAAAACCGATGGAATAATAATAGCAGATAATGTTTTATTTAAAGGTAGAGTATTAAGCGATTATAACGAACATAAATATAGAACAGCAGTAACTAGACTTAGAAAATACATAGATATTATAAAAAATGATAAAAGACTAAATTCTACAATATTAAGTGTAGGAGATGGAGTAGCAATTAGCGTAGTAAATAAGTAAGCCAAAATGACTTACTTATTTTTATTATTATCATTATTCTTATTCTTGTTTTTGTTTTTGTTTTTGTTTTTGTTATTAATATTATTTTATAATAAAATATATTAACAATTAAAAAGTAGAAAAAAGAGAAAGGAATTTTTTAAATATATTTTTTTCTTTTTGTATTGCAGGCAGATTAGATGAGTTATTTTTCTTAAATATAGAGAATGACTCTGAAAGTTTAAATTTTTTTGTATTTATTGTTTTATCTGTATATTCTAGCTTTAATATATTAAAATCTTTATTGCTAATTACAAGTAAGATATCAAGTTCATTATCCTTAAAATAATATATATCATCTAAAGTAACTGTATTAAATTCTTTATACTTTGATTTAATTTTTGAAAATATTTTTTCGTATTTACTAGTGTTTTTGTTATCTAAGTTAGTATGAAGTAGATATTTAAAATTATCAGCTTTTAAAAAATCTACATTTTTTATTAAGTTTCTCATTTCATCATTTAAGTTAGAAACTCTAGCCAGTTCAACAAAATTATTATCCATTTCTATAATTATATAACGAATATTACTATCAGTAGTTATATCTTTGATAACCCTGAAATTCATGTTTCTTCTAGTTTTCTCAAATTTATCATTACCAAGTAATTCATTTATAACACTGTACTTTATTTTTTCAGTAAGGTTGGTTGATGAATGTTCTTGATTTATTAATATATCATTTGTTATTGTATTATATAATTCTTCTTTTATTTTTTCATTCACAACTAATAATAGATTGTCTAAGTGCTTTATTTTTGCAGCATAATCAATAGGATTTAAAGTAGTTTTATTATCAGTACAATAATTTATAAAAATGTCTTGCATATATTTAATTAACTCAATAATTTCCTCTTCTAATATATTTAATCTCTCAGAAAGACTTGATTCTATGTTATAATCAAATTCTTCTTCAGAATCCAATTCATAATTTGAATTAAATTTAGATAAAGTATTATGTATTATTGCTTTTATTTTTTGTGTCTCTTTCTCATAGATAGAAACATCGTTATTTAATATATTTTTCTTTATATTTATATAGTTTTCATTTAGTAGCTTTTCCAAATAACATAGTTTAGAATAATTTGAGTATTTTTTACTTAATCTATCAAAAAAATCTAACATTATTTCATAATCTTTAAGTTTCGTTTTTTTGAAGGCAGAAGCAAGATATTTATTCGGATTAGGTGAAAAAATGTTATAATACATTTCTTCCTCATCTATATCCAGAGTATAACATATTAAACTAAAAATATTTCCTTCAAGAAAATATATATCATTATCAGATGTTATGCTATATCCTAAAAAGTTATTCTCGTATGTCCTATATGTTGGCATAATACTTAATGTTATAGGGGAAGTATAAAGGAGTCTACATACTAAATTTGAGAGTACAGCCCTATTTATTGCAAAATTTTTATGAAGTATTGTACCAGTTTGAGGTATATATTTTGTGTTACTATATCCAACTGCAAAAGAATCATCTGACATTCTTGATGTTGAAATTATATATAACAATCTAAGATAAACAGATTCTAAATTTTGTATATCTTTTATGTATAATTCTTTTTTTGCTGCATCATAATATCCTGATTTGTAATCTATAATTATGTCATCACCGATTAATACAGTATCAACATTTTCATACATTTTTTTAGCTAATCTATTTATTTTAGATTTTGAAACATAGCCAAAATCAATAAGTGAATCAAAAAAATTATATATAATTTGCATTAATTCATCTGATATTTTACATTTTTCCCTTAGTTTATTTAAATATGTGTTATTTCCCATTTTTTCCTCCGTATTTTTATATCTTAAGTATATATATAATTGTACAATAAATAGAAAAAATATACAAGAGAAAGCACAAAAAAACACAAAAAATTCATATTCTTTGTGCCATTTTGAAATATAACTTTTGTTATATATTTTCTGTTTTTTATTCTATTTATTATTATAATCTTTTTTTGTTGTTTGTCTTGCTCTAGCTATCGCAAGAGAATTTTTACTAACGTCTTCAGTTATAGTAGAGCCAGCACCAACTATAGCATTTTCTCCAACATTTATAGGTGCTATTAGGGTAGAATTACATCCAACAAAAGCATTGTCACATATTTTAGTCCTATTTTTTTCGTATTTTGCATTCATATTTGCTGTTATAACTCCACAAGCAATTTCTACGTTTTTACCTATATCTGTGTCACCAACATAGATATGATGTGGTATTTTAGTATTTTCATCAACATTTATGTTTTTTGCTTCAACGAAACTTCCAAGCTTTACATTATTTTTAACATTACAGTTTGGTCTAATATGTGTAAAAGGACCGATCAAACAGTTATCTGCTATTGTACTATCTACGACTTTACTGGTTTCAATAGTAACATTATTGCCAATCTTAGAAGATATTATATGACTATTAGGGCCAATTATGCACCTTTCACCAATTTTTGTATTACCCTGAATATTAGTACCAGGATATATAATAGTATCTTTACCAATTTCCACATTAATACTTATGTACGTATTACTCGGATCTATTATAGTTACACCATTATCCATATGTTTTTTTCTTGTTTTAGTAAGTAGAGTAGAGGTAGCAATTGATAGCTCTTCTCTTGAGTTTATACCTTGATATTCAGATATATCAGCTATCGCAAATACTCCAAAGTTATATCCTGCATTTTTAATATGAGCCGGAACATCAGTTATATAATATTCATTTTGTGCGTTATTATCATCTAGCTTAGAAAAAGATTCTTTTAAAAGTTTACCTTTAAAACAATAAACTCCAACATTTATTTCTTTTACTTTTTCTTCATCTTCATTACAATCTTTTCTTTCAACGATTCTTTTTAAATTACCTGATTCATCACGTATAATTCTACCAAGAGAACCAGGATTATCTACTATAGCAGATAAAGCTACACCACCATAGTTACCTTGATCACAAAAAGATATTAATGATTTTATTGTTTGAGGAGATATAAGTGGTTGATCACCGTTTATTACAACAACTAATTCATTATCTTTTATATAGTCATTAGCTTGCATTACAGCATGACCTGTACCAAGTTGTTCCTTTTGAACACAAATAGTATAGTTTTCTTTTTGTACGTGTTCGATTACCTGTTCAGCTTTATGACCAACAATTATACATATATCTTTTATACCAGCATCTTTACATGATCCACATACATAGTCAATTATTGCTCTATCATATATTTTGTGCAGAACTTTTGGCAAATCAGATTTCATTCTTGTTCCTTTACCACCAGCAAGTATTACTGCTTTAACATTTTGCATAAATATCACTCCTTATTAACACTATGCATATTGTAACACAATATATGTGTAAAGTAAATATTTTAATTAAAATTAACATGAATAAAAAAAGAGCCCATATTGGGCTCCTTGTTTATCCATTAATAATAACGGATACAGGAATTGCATTTGGATCTGATATAAGACCCAACGCCGAATACACAGATTTTCTAATGTAATTTGGGACTTTTATTTCATCCCCTTCATCCTCTTGGTATTGGCATACATCAAATAAACTTTCTTCTAATTTTTGAAGATGTTTGCCTTTAAGATCGTTGCGACAATCAAAGTTTTTGCTAAGCAAACTTGATGTCCGATCGCCCTTAGTTTTTGCTACATATGCTGTTAAAACGTTTTCGAAACATGTTCGAAAACACGCTTTTGAAAGCGGTGGCATGTTCGGAAATTTCTTTAAGGCAACTTTTTCCTCATACCTTGAAATCAAATTGATCTGCTCGTTAATAGTCATTAGACTACCTCCTAAATTTTATTTAAGCACATATTAAGTGCTTATTAATAATACTAACAATATTAGTATACCACAATATTTTTATTATGTCAACCTGGTATTAAAATTTTATATATAAATGTTTTAGTTTTTGTTAATATTATCTAGTAATATTGTTTGTGTTTCATCTAATTCATAAAAATCGTTTTCATTTGATACAGGTAATGCTTCTACTTTTTTAAGTTTTTTCTCAATAGTTCTAGTTTTTTTAGAAGCAAGTTCCATAGTAGAAGATATTTCAATTAATTTTTTATTTGTTTTATCAAGTAAATCACCAAATTTAGAAAATTCTGATTTTACCATTCCAAGTAGTTGCCACACTTCACTTGTTCTTTTTTCTATAGCAAGAGTTCTAAATCCCATTTGTAAACTATTAAGAAGTGCAACAAAAGTAGTAGGCCCTGAAATTACAATTCTATATTTTTGAGAAATTTCTTCAACTAAACTAGTATTTTTTAATATTTCTGAGTATAGACTTTCGGTAGGTAGAAACATTATACCAAAATCTGTTGTATATGGAGTCTCAATATATTTATCATGAATATCTTTGGCAAAAAGTTTAACTGAATTTTCTAATTTTTTTCTAGATTCTGTTATTGTAGTAACATCTCCAATTTCTTCGGCATCAACAAGTCTTGTATAATCTTCTATTGGAAATTTAGAATCAATAGGTAGTAATACTTCTTCATTTTCATTTCTACCTGGTAATTTTATAGCAAATTCAACAAAGTCATTTGATTTAGGTTTTGTTTTAACACTTTTTAAATATTGTTCAGGCGTTAAAAATTGTTCTAGAATATTGTTTAATTGAATTTCACCCCAATAACCTCTAGATTTAACATTGGTAAACACTTTTTTTAAGTCACCAACACCTTGAGCTAATGTTTGCATTTCTCCAAGGCCTTTATATACTGATTCAAGTCTATCGTTTACAACTTTAAAAGATTCACCTAGTCTTTTTTCTAAAGTATCATGTAGCTTTTCATCAACTGTTGATCTCATTTTTTCTAGCTTTTCCATATTTTCTTTTTGAATTACAGTCAACTTATCTTCAACAGTTTTTTTAATTTGTTCTAATTTATCTTCCATATTTTTTCTTGTATTTTCAAGTTTAGTTTCATTTAAAGTAGTTAAATTAGCCAGTGTTGTTTGCTGAATATTTGTATTTTCCATAATTTTGTTTCCAATATTTTTAGAGATTTCTTCTCTAGTATTCATAAGCATATTTGATAATTCCTGTCTTATCTGATTGAATTCATTTACAAATTCTTTAGAATTAGAGTTTCCTTTACTTTTTAAAATAAGAATTATTGTTATAATTAATGCTACTAATATTAATATAAGTAGTGTAGTTGTTAAATCCATATATATACCTCACAATCTTTTTATTTCCTAAATATTATATCAGACAAACTAATGTTTGTCAATAAAATGTTAAATAGCAATAATATAAAATTCAGTTATTTTGTTTATAGCTATTATCTTGTTGTAATCTTTACATATTATATAGTTCATGATATAATTAATCCATATTTTGTTATAGGAGTTGATAAATTTGTTTGATATATTTTCAAAAGACGGATTAATTTCGTTTTTATATATGTTACCAGCATTACTTATATCATTATCAATACATGAACTTGCACATTCATTTGTTGCATATAAGCTTGGAGATAAAAGTCAAAAACTACAAGGAAGACTAACACTTGATCCATTTGCTCACATAGATTGGTTTGGATTTATTTCAATTGCACTTATAGGGATAGGTTGGGGAAAACCTGTTATTGTAAATGATTCAAACTTTAAAAACAGATCAAGAGATAACATGCTGGTATCATTTGCAGGACCTTTTTCTAATTTGCTTATGGCAATATTAGTTACAGTTGTACTTAAAATACTACTTATTACTAGCGTACTTTCAAAAGGTAGCACTGGAGTAGCAGGAATAGTGTTAAATATGCTTATTTTAACAATACAATTTAATGTTATATTTGCAGTATTTAATATGTTGCCAATTCCACCATTTGATGGTTCAAAAGTACTTATGTATTTTATACCTGCTAAATATCATGATGTAATATATAGGATTGAACCATACTCTTTTTTAATAATTTTAGCATTATTTTTTACAGGTGCGTTTTCATATATAATAAGTCCAATAGTAAACTTTATATATAAATTACTTATGCTTATTATTTAAAGTATATAGATAGGTGAATAAAAATGAAATGTTTAAGTATAGAAACAAGTTGCGATGAAACATCAGCTGCTATAGTTGAAGATGGTAGAACAGTTTTATCAAATATAGTATCATCACAAATAGATATTCATAAAAATTATGGAGGTGTTGTTCCGGAGATTGCATCAAGACAGCATGTTTTAAATATATCTAACGTTGTTGATGAAGCCTTAAAAGAAGCAAAAATAACATTAAAAGATGTAGACTATATTGCTGTAACATATGGCCCGGGATTAATAGGTGCGTTATTGGTAGGTGTATCATATGCTAAAGCTTTGGCATATTCTTTAAATAAAGAAATAGTTCCAGTACACCATATAGAAGCACATATAGCAGCAAATTATATATCAAATAAGGATTTAAAACCACCATTTTTAGCACTAGTTGTTTCAGGTGGACATTCACATCTTGTACATGTTAAAAATTATACTGAATACGAAATAATTGCAAGAACAAGAGATGATGCTGTTGGAGAAGCATTTGATAAAGTTGCAAGAGTATTAGGACTTAATTATCCAGGAGGACCCGAAGTAAGTAATCTTGCTACATATGGTAAACCAACATATACTTTACCTAAGACTAAATTTGATAATTATGATTTTAGTTTTAGTGGAATAAAAACTGCTGTTATAAACATAGCACATAAAGAAGGAGATAAACTAGTAAAAGAAAATATGGCAGCTAGTTTTGAATTAACAGTATGTGAAACATTAGTAGAACATACATTAAGAGCAATGAAAGATTTAAAAATTTCAAAAATAGTACTTGCAGGTGGTGTATCAGCAAATAACAAATTAAGAGAATTAATTAAAATTGTAGCAGAAGAAAATAACTATCATGTATATATGCCTGAAAAAAAATATTGTACAGATAATGCAGCAATGATAGGAGCTTCTGCTCACTATAATTATATAAAAGGCATAAAATATAATATTCATGATAAATTAGATTTAAATGCGTATGCAAATTTAAAAATAGGAGAAAAAAGATAGGAAAGGTGATTTAATGGCACTTTTTGCAATTTCTGATTTACATTTATCGTTTGGAGTAGATAAACCAATGAATGTATTTGGAAGGGTCTGGAAGGACTATGAAAAAAAAATAGAAAAAAACTGGATAAATCAAGTAAATACAAATGATACTGTTATAATAGCAGGAGATATCTCATGGGGGATTGATTTTAGTGAATCTCAAAAGGACTTTGAATATATAAATAACATGCCAGGCAAAAAGATAATACTAAGAGGTAACCATGATTATTATTTTTCAACCAAAACCAAGGTAGAAAATTTTTTAAAAGAAAGTAAATTTGATACGATTTCAGTTTTACACAATAATGCATTTGATTTAGAAAACTATATACTGTGTGGAGCAAGAGGTTGGGGAATTACTGAAAACACTGATAAAGAGGCAGATAAAAAAATAATATTAAGAGAAGAAGGAAGACTTAAAATATCAATAGAAGAAGCAAAAAAAATACAAGAAAAATATAAAGAAAAAGGAAGAAAAAAAGATATAATTGCAGCTATGCATTTTCCGCCTTTTACTGGAAATTTTCAAAAAATGCTTGAAGAAAATAATATAAAAAAATGTGTATATGGACATTTACATGGCTATGGACATAGTTTAGTAAAAGAAGGAAACATAAATGGTGTAGAATACATAATGGTTGGATGTGACTATACAAAATTTAAACTTATAGCATTATAAAAAGCAAAACATTAAAAGATTGTGAAAAAATGATGAGTACATTGTAAAGAGACTAGTTTGTTTTCATATTGAATTTTATAGAATATACCTATATATATAAATATAATCAATATTGTTAGTGTAAAATAATATTAGGTTTTTAGGAAGATGTAAAAAGACAAAAAGATACCTTTTATGATATAATGTGATTAAGTAATATTCACAAGAATCATAAGGAGGTATCTATGAATATAATTATACAACAATTTTTAAAAAAAGTCATTAGTTTAAAAGAAAAAGGATTAGAAGAATTAAATAATATTAACTTTTTATCTGATTTTACAGATAATTTAAATGCAGAGTTAATGAAAATGGGTAGAGAAATAATAGTAGAGTATATAAATGAATTAGAAGAAGTAATATATAGCTCACCAGAAAGAAAAGAAAATTACAAATCATATCAAAAAGAGTCACTAGCGAATCAAAGAAAATTAATAACAATATTTGGTGAAATAGAGTTTTCAAGAAGATATTATCAAAATAAAGAAAATAAAGAAGATAAAATATATTTATTAGATAGAGCAATAGGACTTAGTAAAAACGAAAGAATGTTAGTAAATGTTGAAGAGAATATGTTAGAATTAGCAAGTATTAAAAGTTACGAATATGCTGGGCAAAAAGCAGCGTATGACACTGTAATAAGCAAAGAAACAGTAAAAAATAAAATAAGTGAATTAAATTTTAGTAATATAGATAAGAAAAAGTTTGAGATAAAGCATAGCGTATTAAATTTGTATATACAAGCAGATGAAGATCATGTAGCATTGCAAAGTGGTGGCATATCAATGCCAAGACTAATAACGCTTTTTGAAAATAATAAAGAAGGAAAATTAGAAGGAAAGAAAAAATTTGGAGGCACATATATATCAAAAATAGATGAATTGTGGGAGGAAGTACTAAGGTACATAGAGAGCAGATATGACTATGAAAAAATAGATAAAATATTCATTATGGGAGATGGGGCTTCATGGATAAAAACTGGGTTAGAGTGGTTGCCAAAGAGTAAATACATAGCAGATAGATTTCATATAAATAAAGCAATAATAACAATGACAGGAAACAATAGAGAATATATAGAAAAAATAAGAAGTGCAATATTCGAGTTAGATTTTAAGAGAGTAAAGGAATTAGAATATGAGATATTAGCAGAGGAAATGGATACTAAGAGAAGAAAAAGACAAAATCAAATGCTAGAATATATACTAAATAATGAAGAGGGAATAAAAAATTCAATAATATATGATGTGCCGGGATGTGCAGCAGAAGGAGATATATCACATACATATAGCGATAGGCTAAGTAGTAGACCTATGGGATGGAGTCAAACTAATGTAGATAAAATGGCAAGATTAAGGGTATTAGCAGCAAATGGGGAAAACATACGACTAGTTACCAGGAATATAAAGAATATAGCCGAGAGTATAATTAAAGAACAAGAAACAGTGAAAAAAATGATGAATAAGGATAGATATAAACGAGATGATGGAGTTATCTATAATATACCAGAGTTAAAATATGGTGAATATGATTTAAGGGATAAAATAAAGGAAATAATAAAATATCAGGCAATATAAGTTGATAAAAAATAAAAATAGTGTTAAAATTTAGTTATATCATATAGAGGTTTCAA
>CAZQJQ010000010.1:0-38589 GCA_964593045.1 uncultured Clostridiaceae bacterium | reverse complement strand
CATTTTCCTAAAATAACTATTAAGACATTATCACAAAATAATCATAATATTTTTACAAATTTTCGATTTTTTGTTGACAAATGTGTATTGTTTGTGTTAAAATATTAGAAAAGTTCTTTTGAAATCGTACTATGTAAACTAAAACACAAAGGATGGTTGAAATAGTTGAAAAATTGTATTTTTATTCACAGTTAATTTAATATATAAATAAGTACAAATTGGTTATTATGTAAACCAGTTTGGCTTTTTGTTCTTTTTTTTAGTATTTTATTTAGGGGGGTAAAAAATGGGTCAAGTTCATGAAGTTAAAAATGGAAAAGCTACAAGAATGAGTTTTTCAAAAATCAAAGAAGTGGTAGAAATGCCAGACTTAATTGATATTCAAAAAAAATCATATGAGTGGTTTTTAAAATCAGGGCTAAAGGATGTTTTAGCGGATTCATCTCCAATTACAGATTATTCAGGAAATTTAATGTTGGAGTTTGTAGACTACAGATTAGAAGAGGAAACAAAATATACTCTAGAGGAAGCAAAAGCAAGAAATACAAGCTATGCTTCAAGATTACAAGTCCAAGTTAGACTTATAAATCGTGAAACAGGAGAAATTAAAGAACAAGAGATCTATATGGCGGATCTACCTATTATGACAGATAGCGGTACTTTCTTAATAAATGGCGCAGAGAGAGTTGTAATATCTCAACTTGTTCGTTCTCCAGGAGTTTATTATTCAAAACAAAGAGATAAGACTGGTAAGTTTTTATACTCTGGTACTATTATGCCAAATAGAGGTACTTGGATAGAACTTGAATCTGATTCTTCTGATATGCTATGGGCAAGAGTAGATAGAACAAGAAAAGTTCCTTTAACTACATTGATAAGAGCTCTTGGAATAGAAACAGATGCTCAAATAATTGATTTATTTGAAGATGATCTTCTAACAAATGTGTTATATAAAGATTTATCAAAAACACAAGATGATGCATTAATTGAAATATATAAAAAATTAAGACCAGGAGAGCCATTACATGTTGATGCTGCTAAGTCATTACTTTTTGGACTTTTATTTGATGCTAGAAGATATGATTTATCAAGAGTTGGTAGATATAAATATAACAAGAAATTATCTATTGCAGAGAGAACCGAAAATGA
The DNA here is from genome assembly GCA_964593045.1 of uncultured Clostridiaceae bacterium. Classification (GTDB taxonomy): domain Bacteria; phylum Bacillota; class Clostridia; order TANB77; family CAG-465; genus JAOAHC01. Next base: position 37,440 of record CAZQJQ010000010.1, on the reverse strand, counting down.
AATTGCATATGATAATGTTATAAATCCAGAAACAGGAGAAATAATAGTAAATGCTAAAGAGATAATAACAAGCGATAAAGCAAAAGAAATAAAGAATTCTGGAATAAATGTTGTATATGTGGATAAAGATGGAAGAAAAATTAAAATAATTGGTAATAATACAGTTGATATTTCTACATATCTTGGCATGGATATAGACAAGGATGTTATAAAAGAAGATGTATATCTTCCTAATCTTAAAGTATTACTTGAAGAGAACAAAGATGCCGATGAGAAAACTTTAAGAAAACAAATAAAATTAAATAGAGAAAAGCTAGTAGTAAAACATGCTACTTTAGATGATGTTATTGCTTCAATTAATTATTTTATAAACTTCAACAATGGCTTAGGTGAAGTTGATGATATTGACCATTTAGGAAATAGAAGAGTAAGATGTGTTGGAGAATTATTACAAAACCAATTTAGAATTGGTCTTGCAAGACTTGAAAGAGTAGTTCGTGAGAGAATGGCAACTCAAGATTTAGATATTGCTACACCTCAAGCTTTAATAAATATTAAACCAGTAGTTGGTGCATTAAGAGAATTCTTTGGAAGTAGTCAGTTATCACAATTTATGGATCAAATAAATCCATTATCTGAATTAACACATAAAAGAAGAATTTCTGCATTAGGACCTGGAGGTCTTTCAAGAGATAGAGCAGGATTTGAAGTACGTGATGTTCATCATACTCATTATGGTAGACTATGTCCAATAGAAACACCAGAAGGACCAAATATCGGACTTATAGGTTCTCTACCAACATTTGCAAAAATAAATAGATATGGATTTATAGAAACTCCATATAGAAAAATTGATAAAAAAACTGGGAAAATACTTGATGAAGTTGAATATATGACAGCAGATGTTGAAGATAAATATGTAGTAGCACAAGCAAATGAGCCTCTAGATAAAGAAAATAGGTTTATAAATAAAAGAGTAAAAGCAAGACATATTGATGAAATACTTGAAATAGATAGAGAAAAAGTAGATTATATGGATGTATCTCCAAAGCAACTAGTTTCTGTTGCAACGGCTATGATACCATTCTTGGAAAATGATGATGCAAACCGTGCTCTTATGGGTGCTAATATGCAACGTCAGGCAGTTCCTGTAATTAAAACAGATAGTCCAATAGTAGGTACAGGTATTGAGTATAAAGCAGCAGTGGATTCAGGAATTGTAATTGTTGCTAAAAATGATGGTGTTGTTTCATATGTAAGCGCTGATAAAATAATTATTAAAACAAAAACAGGAAATGATGAGTATAGACTTATAAAATATCAAAGATCTAACCAAGGTACTTGTTTAAATCAAAAACCAATTGTAGTAAAAGGTGAAAAAGTTAAAAAAGGTGATGTAATTGCTGATGGACCTTCTACGCAAAATGGTGAACTTGCATTAGGAAAAAATATTTTAGTAGGATTTATGACTTGGGAAGGATATAACTACGAGGATGCAATACTTATTTCAGAAGATTTAGTAAAAGAAGATGTTCTTACATCTATACATATTGAAGATTATGATTGTGAAGCAAGAGATACAAAACTTGGACCTGAGGAAATAACAAGAGAAATACCAAATGTTGGTGATGATGCACTTAAAGATTTAGATGAAAATGGTATTATACGTATAGGTGCAGAAGTTGTTCCGGGAGATATATTAGTAGGTAAAGTAACACCTAAAGGTGAAACAGAACTTACAGCTGAAGAAAAGCTCCTAAGAGCAATATTTGGTGAAAAAGCAAGAGAAGTAAGAGATACTTCACTTAGAGTTCCTCATGGAGAAGCTGGTACAATAGTAGATGTAAAAATATTTACAAGAGAAAATTGTGATGAACTTGCTTCAGGAGTACATAAGGTAGTAAGAATATACATAGCTCAAAAAAGAAAAATATCTGTTGGAGATAAAATGGCAGGAAGACATGGTAATAAAGGTGTTATTTCACGTATATTACCTAGAGAAGATATGCCATATTTACCAGATGGTACACCACTTCAAATTGTACTTAATCCATTAGGTGTTCCTTCACGTATGAATATAGGTCAGGTTTTAGAGGTTCACTTAGGTTATGTTGCAAAATCTCTTGGCTGGAAAATAGCAACACCTGTTTTTGATGGAGCAAAAGAAGATGACATACTAGCATTATTTGAAAAACAAGGATTAGGAAATACAGGTAAGTTTACTGTCTATGATGGAAGAACTGGAGAAAAATTTGATAGAGAAGTAACAGTTGGATATATGTACATGATAAAACTATATCACATGGTTGATGATAAAATACATGCTCGTTCGATTGGACCATACTCTTTAGTAACACAACAACCTCTAGGAGGTAAAGCACAATTTGGTGGACAAAGATTTGGTGAAATGGAAGTTTGGGCATTAGAAGCATACGGAGCAGCGTATACATTAAAAGAAATATTAACAGTAAAATCAGATGATGTAACTGGTAGACTTAAAACATATGAAGCTATAGTAAAGGGCGAAAATATACCAGAGCCTGGAATACCAGAAGCATTTAGAGTTCTTACAAAACAAATACAAAGTTTGGGACTTGATTTAAAACTATATAGAGAAGATGAACAAGTAGAGATGAAAGAGTCTATAGAGTATGAAAATGAAGTTAAAGATATAGCAGATAAAAAATTTGAAGAAATAGCAGAAGAAAATAATGCAATTGTATCTTCAGATTTTGAAGGAATGACTTTAGAAGATGAAAACGGAGAAGAAATACAAGATGATGATGTGTATGATGATTTTGTAGAGGATGAAATAGAATCTGATACTGATGATAATGAAGAATAAGGAGGATCGAAGTATGCAAGATTTAGAAAATTTTGATAGGATTGGCATAGGATTAGCATCACCCGAAAAAATTAGAGAATGGTCAAGAGGCGAAGTTAAGAAACCAGAAACTATCAATTACAGAACGTTAAAACCTGAAAGAGATGGACTTTTCTGTGAAAAAATATTTGGCCCAACAAAAGACTGGGAATGTTATTGTGGAAAGTATAAAAAAGTAAGGTATAAAGGTATAACATGTGATAGATGTGGAGTTGAAGTAACAAAGAAAAAAGTAAGACGTGAAAGACTTGGACATATCGAACTTGCTTGTCCAGTATCTCATATTTGGTTCTTTAAAGGAATACCTGGAAGAATGAGCTTAATATTAGATATATCTCCTAAAGCTCTAGAGAAAGTTATATATTTTGCTTCTCATGTAGTAATAGATCCAATGGAAACTTCACTTAATAAATGTGATGTGCTAAATGAAAGAGAATATAGAGAGGCATTAGAAAAATTTGGAGCAAATAATTTTAAAGTTGGAATGGGTGCAGAAGCAATACAACAACTATTAAAAGATGTTGATCTTGAAAAATTAGCAGAATCTCTTAAAAAAGAATTAGAAAAAGCTCAAGGACAGAAAAAAGCTAAGTTAATAAAAAGATTGGAAACAGTAGAAGCATTTTTAAAATCTGACAACAAACCTGAGTGGATGATACTTGAAGCATTACCAGTAATACCGCCTGATTTAAGACCAATGGTACAATTAGATGGTGGAAGATTTGCAACATCAGATTTAAATGACTTATATCGTAGAGTAATAAACCGTAATAATAGATTAAAAAGACTATTAGAATTAGAAGCTCCAGATATAATAGTTAAAAATGAAAAAAGAATGCTACAAGAAGCAGTTGATGCTTTAATTGATAATGGAAGACGTGGAAGACCTATAACAGGTGCTGGAAATAGACCTTTAAAATCTTTATCTGATATGTTAAAAGGAAAACAAGGTATATTTAGACAAAATTTATTAGGTAAAAGAGTTGATTATTCAGGACGTTCAGTTATAGTAGTTGGACCTGAATTAAAAATATATCAATGTGGACTTCCAAGAGAAATGGCACTTGAATTATTTAAACCATTTGTAATGAAAGAACTTGTAAAAAGAGGAATAGCATTTAATATTAAAAACGCAAAAAGAATGGTAGAACGTGCGGCTGTAGAAGTATGGGATATATTAGAGGAAGTTGTAAAAGACAGACCTGTAATGCTTAACCGTGCACCTACACTACACAGACTTGGAATACAAGCATTTGAACCGGTTTTAGTAGAAGGAAGAGCTATAAAGCTACATCCGCTAGTTTGTACAGCATTTAATGCAGATTTTGATGGTGACCAAATGGCAGTACACGTACCATTGCTTCCAGAAGCACAAGCAGAAACAAAGTTCTTGATGCTTGCTTCTAATAACTTACTTAAATTACAAGATGGTAAACCAGTTGCAGTTCCATCACAAGATATGATCCTTGGAAGTTATTATTTAACAGTAGATGTAGATGGGGAACCTGGGGAAGGTATGATATTTTCAAATGAAGATGAAGCAATTATGGCATATGATGAAAAATATGTTGGGTTGCATGCTCCTATAAAAGTAAGAGTAACAAGAGAAGTAAATGGAGAACAAATAACTGGAATAATTGATGCTACAGTAGGTAGATTAATATTTAACAGTATAATACCTCAAGATATTGGTTTCGTTGATAGAGATAAAGAAGAAAATAAATTAAAATTAGAAATAGAGTTTCCTGTAAGAAAGAAAGAATTAGGAGTTATAATAGATAAATGTATTGCAACACATGGTATTCCAAGAACAGCTGAAGTTCTAGATGATATAAAATCATATGGATATAAATATTCTACAAAAGCTGCCGTTACAGTATCTGTATCAGATATAGAAGTACCTGAAATAAAAGCAAAATTACTTGAAGAATCTGAGAAGAAAGTAGAAGATATACTTAAAAACTTTAAACGTGGACTTATATCTGATGATGAAAGATATAACGAAACAATAAAAGTATGGGCAAAAACAACTGATGAAATACAAAATGCAATAATGAATAGTCCAAATAAATTAAATCCAATATTCATGATGGCACATACTGGTGCAAGAGGAAACCCAACTCAGGTAAGACAGCTTGCTGGTATTCGTGGACTTATGGCTGATACATCAGGTAAAACAATAGAATTACCTATAAAATCATGTTTCAAAGAAGGATTAGATGTTCTAGAATTTTTCATATCATCACATGGTGCTAGAAAAGGTTTAGCAGATACTGCCTTAAGAACAGCAGACTCAGGATATTTAACAAGAAGATTAGTTGATGTTAACCAAGATGTAATTGTAATGGAAGATGACTGTGGAACAGAACATGGAATGTATGTTGAAACAATAAAAGAAAGTGGAGAACCTATAGAAAAACTACAAGAAAGACTTGAAGGAAGATATTTAGCTCAAGATATAGTAGATGAAAAAGGTGAAATTGTTGCAAAACATAATGATTATATTAATGATAGACTTGCAAGTAAAATAGTAACTTTAGGTTATGAAAAAGTTAAAATACGTTCAGCACTTACTTGTGAATCAACAAGAGGAGTTTGTGCAAAATGTTATGGTAAAAACTTAGCTACTGGAGAACCAATAACACCAGGAGAAGCTATAGGAATAATTGCAGCACAGTCAATAGGTGAACCAGGTACTCAGCTTACAATGAGAACATTCCATACAGGTGGTGTTGCAGGAGGAGATATAACTCAAGGTTTACCAAGGGTTGAAGAATTATTTGAAGCAAGAAAACCAAAAGGCGTTGCTATGGTAACAGAAATTTCAGGAACAGTTACAATAGGAGAACATGGTAATAACAAAGAAGTTATAGTGACACAAGATGATAAAAATACTGAAAGATATATAATACCTTACGGTATGAGACTTGTTGTTCATGATGGGGATAAAGTACAAGCAGGAGATAGAATAACAGAAGGTTCTTTAAATCCACATGATATAATAAGGATAAAAGGTGAAGAAGCAGTACAAAACTACTTAATTGAAGAAGTCCAAAAAGTATATAGAACGCAAGGTGTTCATATAAATGATAAGCACATAGAAATTGTTGCAAGACAGATGTTAAGAAAAGTATTTATAGAAGATGCAGGAGATACTAATCTTATAGAAGGATCTACTGTTGATATGACTGAATTTAATGCACAAAATAGAGAAGCTAAAAAAGTAGATAAAAAAATAGCTAAAGGAAAGAAAACATTACTTGGTATTACAAAAGTCGCACTTCTTACAGAATCATTCTTATCAGCAGCTTCTTTCCAAGAAACAGCAAGAGTACTTACAGATGCAGCAGTTAAAGGTAAAGTAGACAAATTACTTGGACTGAAAGAAAATGTTATTATAGGTCGTTTGATTCCAGCAGGTACAGGAGTAGTAAAATACAATTCTATAAATGTGGAACCATGCACACATAATGAAGAAGAATAACAATAATTGTGTAAGTTAATAGAAAAGGTAAAATGTTAAAATACAGATTATTATATAAAATGTTGGGGTGAAAAATAACTTACCTCAACATTTTATATATGTTTGTATTTATATATGTTTTTTAATTTTTTTTATTTATAGTTGCAAATAAAGAAAATATATAATAAAATATATTTGTGAGGTAGTTTATGAAAAAATTTTTAAAGGTATTAGCAGTGTGTGTCCTGGTTATAACAGGAGTATATTTCTTAAAAGTAAATAATGTTAATGTTGTAGATGTAACAACTAATTTTGTAAGTGATATAACAGCGGATAATAATTTTGTATATACTAATGATTTTAAAGTAAACAGATTACAAATACAAGAAGCAGATTATTACTACTTATTACTTACAGACAAACAAAAAGAAATATATTCTAGTATAGCAAAAAGTGTTAGTAAATTAGATAAGACAGCAAGTGTTTCAGGATATGAGAAAGATGATGAAACTGTGGCTGCAAAAGATGTCTCATATGCTATGGAAGCTTTTTTTACTGATCATCCAGAAGTTTTTTATTTAAATCCGAAATACACTATGGTATTTTCAAGTAAAATAGTATCATATTCACTTGATATTAATTTAGAATATAGTGTCGCTAATATGGCTGAACTTGAAACTAACTTAAATACTTTAGATAATCTAATAAAAGAATATACCGCAAATTTAGATTCAAAAAATGACTTTGAAAAAGAGTTATATCTTCACGATATAATTGGTAGAAACTCTGTGTATTACAAGTTTGATAAAATGGAAAATATTCCAGATGTATATCACACAAGTTATGGCGCTCTAATAGAAAAAGAAGCCGTTTGTGATGGCTTTACTAAAGCTTTACAATTGGTTTTAGATAGAGTGGGTATACAAAGTATATTAGTAAGCGGTATGCTAGAAGAACAAGCACATGCTTGGAATATGGTAAAGATAGCAAATAGTTGGTATCATGTTGATTTAACTTCTAATAAACTTATAAAAGAAACGAAAGATGGAGAAAGCATAGTAGTACACACATATTTTAATGCAACAGATGAAATGATTTTAAAATCACATATTATAGATACAACTTATGATATTCCTAAAGCAACAGATGAGACATACAATTATTATAAATACTATAATTATTATATATACGGAACTGATATTTTTTCTGATAAATTAGAAGATATAGTTCAAAAACAAAGTAATTTGCCTACTTTGGAGTTTGCTATAGACAATATAGATGATGTGCCTTCAAAAATGAGCAAAACGTTATATAAAATTAACTTTAATGGATATGCAAATAGCAAGGTTAGTACGGTTAATTATTATAATGTTTTAAATTCATATATTGTAGTAAAATAAATTATTACAAATTTGTTTCAAAATGCATAAAATTCCTTGTTTTTATTGACTTATGCGTATAAATTTAGTATAATATACATTGCATTAATAGATATAAATCTATGTGCAATGTATATTTTTTTAAGGAGGTGAACTTAAAGTGCCTACATTTAGCCAATTAGTTAGAAAGGGAAGACAAGATAAGACAACAAAATCTAAATCTCCTGCTTTACAAAGAGGATATAACACAAGAAAAAAATTGTCTACAAATTTGTCTTCACCACAAAAAAGAGGTGTTTGTACAGTTGTTAAAACCCAAACTCCTAAGAAACCCAACTCAGCTTTACGTAAAGTTGCAAGGGTAAGACTAACAAATACAATGGAAGTAACAGCGTATATACCAGGTATTGGTCACAATCTACAAGAACACAGTGTTGTTTTAATTAGAGGTGGAAGAGTTAAAGATTTACCAGGTGTTAGATACCACATTGTAAGAGGAGTACTTGATACAGCAGGTGTTGCTGGACGTGTACAATCAAAATCAAAATATGGTGCTAAAAAAGCAAAGAAAAAATAATAGTTAAATAGGTGCTTAAGTTTAATATATATTTTAGACTTGCACTTACAAAAACAAAAAGTTTTTGAGTACCTTTATAGATTTAGATCTATAAAAATTATAATAAGGAGGGAAGAACAGTGCCAAGAAAAGGACATATAGCAAAAAGAGAAATTATGCCAGATCCACTATATAACTCAAAAGTTGTAACAAAACTTATAAATAAAGTTATGTGGGACGGTAAAAAATCTACTGCTCAAAAGATAGTATATGATGCTTTTAATATTGTTGCAGAAAAAACAGGAAGAGAAGCAATAGATGCTTTTGAACAAGCATTATCAAATATTACTCCTGCTTTAGAAGTAAAAGCAAGAAGAGTGGGTGGAGCTACATATCAAGTTCCTATGGAAATAAGGGCTGAAAGAAAACAGTCGCTAGCTATAAGATGGTTAGTTGAGTATGCTAGAAAAAGAAATGAACATGGTATGGAGAAAAAATTAGCTGCTGAAATTATGGATGCAATAAATAATCAAGGAGCAGCATTTAAGAAAAAAGAAGATACGCATAAAATGGCTGAAGCAAATCGTGCATTTGCTCACTATAGATTTTAATTTTGTGTGAAAGGAGGAAAACAAGTGTCAAATAGAGAATATTCACTTGAAAGAACAAGAAATATAGGTATTATGGCTCACATAGATGCTGGTAAAACAACTACAACAGAAAGAATACTTTTTTATACAGGTGTTAACCATAAAATCGGTGAAGTTCATGAAGGTGCTGCAACAATGGATTGGATGGATCAAGAACAAGAAAGAGGTATAACAATCACATCTGCTGCAACAACATGTTTTTGGAATAATACCAGAATAAATATAATAGATACTCCAGGACACGTTGACTTTACAATAGAAGTTGAAAGATCACTTAGAGTGCTAGATGGTTCTGTAACTGTTTTATGTGCTAAAGGAGGAGTTCAACCTCAATCTGAAACTGTTTGGAGACAAGCAAATAAATACAATGTACCAAGAATGGTATATGTAAATAAAATGGATACAACAGGTGCAGATTTTTACATGTGTATAAAACAATTAAAAGAGAGATTAAAAGCAAACGCTGTAGCTATAGCTCTTCCAATAGGAAAAGAAGATGGCTTTAAAGGATTAGTTGATTTAGTTTCTATGAAAGCATATGTATATTATAACGATTTAGGAACAGATATAAGAGAAGAATCAATTCCTGAAGATATGGTAGCACAAGCTGAAGAATATAGAAATATTTTAATAGAAGCAGTTGCAGATCATGATGAAGAATTGATGATGAAATATCTAGATGGTAACGAAATAACAGCTGATGAAATCAGAAGAGCTATAAGAGCAGCTACAATAGCTGGTAAATTAGTACCTGTAACATGTGGAAGTTCATATAAAAATAAAGGAGTTCAAAAATTATTAGATGATATTGTAGAATATATGCCATCACCACTTGATGTACCTCATATAAAAGGTGTATTAGAAGATGGTGAAGAATCTGAAAGAATTACATCTGATGAAGAACCATTTGCAGCTCTTGCATTTAAAATAATGACTGATCCTTATGTTGGAAAACTTACTTTCTTTAGAGTATATTCAGGAACTTTAGAAAGTGGATCATATGTGTTAAATGCAAATAAAGGAAAAAAAGAAAGAATAGGAAGAATTATTCAAATGCATGCAAACTCTAGAAAAGATATTAATAAAGTATATGCTGGAGATATTGCTTGTGCAGTTGGTTTAAAAGATGTTGTAACAGGAGATACATTGTGTGATGAAGATCATCCAATAATTCTAGAATCAATAGAATTTCCAGAACCAGTTATACACATAGCTGTTGAACCAAAATCAAAAGCAGACCAAGAAAAAATGGGTATAGCACTTGCAAAACTTGCAGAAGAAGATCCTTCATTTAGAACATATACAGATCAAGAAACAGGTCAAACAATTATAGCAGGTATGGGTGAACTACACTTAGATATAATTGTAGATAGAATGAAGAGAGAATTTAAAGTCGAAGCAAATATTGGTAAACCACAAGTTGCATACAAAGAAACAATTAGAAAGCCTGTTAGAGTTGAAGGTAAATTTATACGTCAATCAGGTGGTAAAGGACAATATGGTCATGTATGGCTTGAAATGGAACCAAATGAGCAAGGAAAAGGATACTCATTTGAATCTAAAATTGTTGGTGGTGTTGTTCCTAAAGAATACGTTAAACCAACTGATGATGGAATACAAGAAGCTATGAAAGCAGGTATACTTGCTGGATATCCTGTTGTAGATATAAAAGTTGCACTTGTAGATGGTTCATATCATGATGTTGATTCATCTGAAATGGCATTTAAAGTTGCAGGTTCTATGGCATTTAAAGAAGGATGTCGTCAAGCAGGTTCTGTATTACTTGAGCCAATAATGAAAGTTGAAGTAACTGTACCAGAAGAATACATGGGTGACGTTATAGGAGATATAAATTCTAGACGTGGAAGAATGGAAGGTATGGATTCAGTTCAAGGAACTCAAATAATACATGCTTTAGTTCCACTAGCAGAAATGTTTGGATATGCTACAGATCTTAGATCTAAAACTCAAGGTAGAGGAATATATGCAATGGAACCAAGTCATTATGAAGAAGTTCCAAAATCTGTTTTGGAAACTATTGTAGCAAGTAGATCAAAAAAACAAGATTAATTTAAAATATTTTGTATTTTTAAGCAAATTTACTTGCAAAAATATTAAATATATAGTAAAATACTATCAAATTGATGCTTAATTTATAGCATTAAGTAAAAGGATAAAATAAGGAGGAATTTAAAATGGCAAAAGCTAAATTTGAAAGAAATAAGCCACACGCTAATATTGGTACTATAGGTCACGTTGACCATGGTAAAACAACATTAACAGCTGCAATAACTAAATATTGTAGTTTAACAGGTGGAGCAGAATTTAAGGCATACGACCAAATCGATGCAGCTCCAGAAGAAAGATCAAGAGGAATCACTATCTCTACAGCTCACGTAGAATATGAAACAGCAAACAGACATTATGCACATGTTGACTGTCCAGGACACGCTGACTATGTTAAAAATATGATAACAGGTGCAGCACAAATGGATGGAGCAGTACTAGTTGTTTCTGCTGCTGATGGTCCAATGCCACAAACAAGAGAACATATATTACTTGCTAGCCAAGTTGGTGTTAAATACATTGTTGTATTTATGAATAAATGTGATATGGTTGATGATCCTGAACTATTAGAATTAGTTGAAATGGATATAAGAGACCTATTAAATAAATATAATTTCCCAGGAGATACTACTCCAATAATAAAAGGATCTGCTTTAAAAGTTCTAGAATGTACTTCTAAAGATCCAGAAGCACCAGAATATGCTCCAATAAAAGAATTATTAGAAACAATAGACACATATATTCCAACACCAGAAAGAGATACAGATAAACCTTTCTTAATGCCAGTTGAAGATGTATTCACTATAACAGGTAGAGGTACAGTTGCAACAGGAAGAATAGAAAGAGGAACTTTAAAAATTGGTGAAGAAGTTGAATTAGTTGGTCTTACAACAGAACTTAGAAAAACAGTTGTAACAGGAATTGAAATGTTCAGAAAAGAACTAGATTCTGCTAACGCTGGTGATAATGCAGGATTACTTCTAAGAGGAGTTCAAAGAAATGAAATCGAAAGAGGTCAAGTTCTTGCAAAACCAGGTTCTATAAAACCACACACTGAATTTGAAGCTAATGTATATGTATTAACTAAAGAAGAAGGTGGTAGACATACTCCATTCTTCCAAGGATACAGACCACAATTTTACTTCAGAACAACTGATGTTACAGGTGTTATAGAATTACCAAAAGAAAAAGAAATGGTAATGCCAGGAGATAACGTTACAATGAAAATAAAACTTATAACTCCTATAGCTATAGAAAAAGGACTAAAATTCGCTATCCGTGAAGGTGGTAGAACAGTTGGTGCTGGTTCAGTAGCAGATATAATAGAATAATATTATTTGAAATAAAAAATACGTAGATTTTAATTCTACGTATTTTTTTACCTTGATATACTTTTTTCTTTTTTACTATTACGAATAAAAAATAGAATAAACGGCTGTAAAAAAGGAAGTAAAAATCCAATGAAAGTAAACAATGCAGCAAAATTTTTACACTGATTTTGATATATTCTATATAAAAAAGAATTATATATTAAAACAAAAAGAAATAGAGAAATAGGAGCAGCAAAAGGAAGATACATAGAAAAAACAAGAATTGGTAGCACTAATTCAGGTTTTGATATATCAATCCAGAAAAGTTTTGTTTTTCCTACAAGTTTTCCCATAGTATAAAGACAAGAATAAGGAATAAAACTAAGAAAAGCAAGATCATCTTTATTCTTTTTTGCCATAGTATATAGAGCAATAGCACGAATCAACCAAAGAAAAAATACAGTAAGGGATACAGTAATAAGCATACCAGAAATTAAAGAAATAATACTAGAAAAACTGCTCCAATCAACATTTTCTAAAGTTTGACCATCAGGTAAATTTAAAAAATCCGCTATTTTTTTATTTATATAACTAGAAAAAGAATTTAAATCATCTTGACTAATAGCAATGACACTATTTGTATCTTGCATTCCTTGTTCTAAATATGAGTTATTACTTGCTTCCATAAAATTCATCCTTTCATATATATTATATGGAGAATATATATAAATTATAATTTTAAAAAATTTTTTGTAATTTTTGTGAATACTATTGACAATATGCAAATAATATTAGATAATACAGATATAGATTTGGGAGGTGTATATTAGATGGAGGAAATATTTGATAGAGTAAAAGAAGTTATATCTGAACAACTAGGTATAGAAGATACTTCTACTATAACAATGGAAACAACATTCCTTGATGATCTAGGTGCAGATTCTCTTGATGTTGTGGAATTAATAATGGCTCTAGAAGAAGAGTTTGATATGGAAATTCCAGAAGCAGAAGCAGAGAAAATAACTACAGTTGGAGATGTAGTAGAATATATAAAAAACAACGAATAAAAGAATATATAAGGAAAGATATTAAAAAGAATGGGAGAAATTCCATTCTTTTTAATGCTATATAAAAAATACATAATTAAAGATTTAAAACATATCCTCAAATATTTTTCTTTTATACTTGAATTTTATGCAGATTAAATATATAATATAGATGTATTGGGAGGCGTTTATGACTGAAGAAGTAAAGTTGTTTGCTTTTGAAAAAAAGTTAAAGTATATGTTTTTAAATATAAAATATTTAAAAGTAGCTCTTACACATAAATCATATGCATATGAAAGAAAAAAAACTGGTAAGAATAAGTATAATGAAAGACTTGAGTACTTAGGTGATGCAATTCTTGAACATATTATATCTGATTTGTTATTTTGTTCCAAGCCAATATTATCTGAGGGAGAGATGACTAAAAAAAGAGCTGAGATTGTTTGTGAAAAGACGTTGTCTTGTGCTATGAAAAAAATCGAAGCAGAAAAATATATTTATGTTGGTAAATGTGAACGCTCAAATAATAACAATATAAAAGATGCAATTTTAGCTGATGCTTTTGAAGCAGTAATTGGAGCAATTTATCTAGATAATGGATATGAAGCATCAAAGGTTGTGTGTTTAGAACTTCTAGATGAGTATATACAAGAAGTTTTAAACGGAAAATCTTTGAATGAGGATTACAAAACAAGGTTACAAGAGAAATTACAAGCTCATGGCAATGTAAAAATAGAGTATGTGATTACCAATGAGATGGGACCTGATCATAATAAAATGTTTTATGTTGATGTGTTATATAATGATAAAAAAATAGGTGAAGGCAGTGGAAAAAATAAAAAAGCAGCTGAACAAGATGCAGCAAGAGTCGCTCTTAAAAAGAACATATAAAGAGGTATCTTGTTATATTTCTTTTGATGATGAGTTAAAAAATATATTAAAAGTGAAGCAATATACTATTCCTATATTTATACCTCATTTTGGCTGTAATAATGAATGTGTTTTTTGCAATCAAAGAAGAATAAGTGGCACGAAAGTTCCTCCTACAATATGTGAAGTAAGGTGTGAAATAGAAAAAAGATTATCTGAGTTTAGTGATAGTTCTAGGAAGATTCAAATTGCTTTTTTTGGTGGTAGTTTTACTGGATTAGATATTTCAGATCAAATAAAATATTTAGAGGTTGCATATTCTTTTGTTTTATTAAATAAAGTTGATAGTATTAGAATTTCAACAAGACCGGATTATATAAATGTTAAAATATTAAAAATACTTAAAAAATATGGTGTTAAAAACATTGAATTAGGTGTTCAGTCTATGGATGAAGAAGTTTTACTTAATGCAAAAAGGGGACATTCTTCTTTAGATGTGATTCGAGCATCAAAACTTATTTCTTTGTTTGGATTTGAACTAGGTTTTCAAATTATGGTTGGACTTCCTAAGAGTACTTGTGAGAAAGAAGTGGCTACAGTTAAAAGACTTTTATGTTTAAAACCTAAAGAGTTTAGAATATATCCGGTTTATGTTATTTTACAAACAGAGTTATATGATATGTATGTTAATGGCAGTTATGTTCCATTGGAATTTGAAGATGCTGTAAATAGGACATATATGTTAGTAAAAGAAATAAATAATGAAAATGTTAAAATTATACGAATAGGACTTCAATCAACTGAAGAAATATCACAAACGAATGGGAAGGTAATTGGACCTGTGTGTGATAATTTTTCTGAATATGTTTTATCTAAAATTTTTCTTGATAAAATAGATAATGTTTTTAATAATTTAATAGAAATAAGAAATATTAATACTAATAAAACAAAGACTATATTTACAGTTTTTGTAGATAAATATGTTCCTATTTCTTTAGTAGTAGGTCCTAAAAAAATAAATAGTGGGTATATTTTTAATAAATATCATGGTATAATGAAAGTAAAAATAAAAAATGGGGAAGAATAAATGAAGAAAGTTATGTTTGTTTCAAGTGCGGGAGGACATTTAGCTGAACTTTTAAAATTAAGTCCTTTGTTTATTAAATACGATTATGTATTAATAACAGAGAAAGTTAAAACTAGTGAGATTTTAAAAAATAAGTATAATGTTGAGTTTGTTATATATGGTTCAAGATATTATTTTTTAAAATATATTTTTGTTTTTATTGCTAATGTTTTTCTTGCTTTTAAATATATACTAAAGTATAGACCCGAAGTAATAGTAACAACGGGAGCACATACAGGAGGAGTATTTTGTTACATAGGTAAACTTTTTGGAGCTAAGACAATATATATAGAGTCTATGGCTAAAGTAAGTTCGTTATCAATGACAGGCAATTTTATGTATAAACGAGCAGATAAGTTTTATGTACAATGGGAAGATTTAGAAAAAAAATATGATAAAGCTAAGTATATAGGGAGGCTTATATAATGGTATTTGTAACTGTGGGAACACAAAATCAACAATTTACAAGGGTTATAGATTATGTAATAAATTCTAAAGAGTTAGCTTCTGAGCAAGTTATAATTCAGGCGGGTAATACAAAATATGTAAAAGAGTATGATAAAAATAGAATTTCTATTTATGATTTTTTAATTTCTGAAGAATATGCTAAGTGTATAGAAAATTGTAACATGTTAATAACGCATGGTGGAGTTGGTTCAATATTTGCAGGTATATTAAATAAAAAAAAAGTGATTGCAATACCAAGGCTTAGCAAATATCATGAGCATGTAAATGATCATCAATTAGAGATATGCGAAAAACTATATAATGAGGGTTATATTTTTTATTTAAAAAAAGATGAAGAAAGTCTTAAGAAGTTTGATGAGTTGGTAAAAAAAATAAAGAAAACAGAATTTAAGGAATATGTGTCTGACAATAAATATTTAGATATTTTAGAAAAAGAGATATAATATAGTTTAAAATACAAATACTAAAGTATGTAATGTACTTTAGGTGAAATATGGATAAGGTAAATTTAAAAAGAAAATTAAAAATTGATATAACTATAATATATGATTTGTTACTTATATTAATGGGAACATATATATTAAGCTTTGCAATAAATGTATTTTTGTATCCACATAAATTATCAACTGGTGGAGCAAGTGGTATTGCAACAATTATTAAATACATATACAATGTGCCTCTTGGAATTACTGTAATGATAATAAATATACCGTTGTTTGTGGTGGCAATATTTAAGCTAGGACTTAGATTTAGTGCAAAGGCAATCATAACCACAACATTACTTTCGATTTTTTTGGATATATTTACTTATGAGTCTTTAATTAAAATAATAGATGCAGATCTCTTTATTTCAGCTATATTTGGAGGACTTTTATGTGGACTTTCTCTTTCTATATTATTTAAAGCTGGAGCGTCTTCAGGTGGTTCAGATTTACTAGCTCAAATAATATATAAACTTACATCAATACAAAGTATAAGCCAAATACTTCTTATTATAGATACATGTATAATTTTATCTATAGTTATTGTATTTAAAAATGTTAATTTGGGGTTATATAGTGTAGTATCCATATATATTTCTAAAAAAGTTATTGATGTTATTTTTGAAGGGATATATTATACAAAAATAGTTGATATTCTAACAAAAAATCAGGATAATATAGTAGATGAAATATTAAGTGATTTAAAAAGAGGAGTCACATCAATGAAAGTAATTGGGGAATATACAAAAACAGAGTATACAAAACTTACTGTTATACTTACTCTTCCTGAGATTGCTAGAATAAAAAGGATTGTAAGGAAAAATGATCCAAAAGCTCTTATGTATATATCAAATGCAAATGAAGTTTTAGGACATGGATTTAAAAATTTATAGGGGGTAGTATGAAAAATCTACAAAAAATTGCAAATGAATTAAGAAAAGATGCACTTACTATGATATATAATGCAAAATCAGGTCATCCGGGTGGAAGTCTATCTTGTGCTGATATCTTAACAGCAATATATCATAATACAATGAATTTAAATTTAGATGAAAAAGGTAGTAGAATTGATAAGTTTATATTATCAAAAGGCCATGCAAGTCCAATATATTATGCAACACTTGCCTCAGTAGGACTTATAGATAAAGAATTGCTTTCTGGGTTTAGAAAAGTAGATGGAATATTGGAAGGTCATCCTAGTAATAAGATAAATGGGGTGGATTCTTCTAGTGGTTCTCTTGGGCAAGGTTTATCCATTGCAAATGGTATGGCTCTTGCTAAAAAACTTGATAAAAAAGAAGGATATATATATTGCTTACTAGGTGATGGAGAATTAGAAGAAGGTCAAGTTTGGGAAGCTTTTATGTCTATGAATAAATTTAATTTGGATAATGTAATTGCAATTGTAGATAATAATGGACTTCAAATAGATGGAAGTACCTATGTTGTAAAAAAACTAGATAAGATAGAAACAAAAATAAAAAGTTTTGGCATTAATGTTATATCTGTAGATGGCCATAATATATCACAAATAATTGATGCAATAAATGAGTCAAAATTAAGTAAAAAACCAACATGTATAGTAGCTAAAACCATAAAGGGAAAAGGTGTAAGTTTTATGGAAAATAACGTTAATTGGCATGGTAAATCATTAAATGATGATGAATATACTCTTGCAATACAAGAGTTAAATAAGTAGGAGGTTGTATGAAATCAACAAGAAAAGCATATGGAGAGTATTTAACTAAGTTAGGTGAAAAAAATAAAGAGGTAGTGGTATTTGATGCAGATTTAGCCGCTGCTACATGTACATCAATGTTTAGAGACAAGTTCCCTGATAGACATTTTGATGTAGGAATTGCAGAACAAGATTTAGTAGGTATGTCTGCTGGGGCTGCTTTATCTGGTAAAGTTGTTTTTGCTTCAAGTTTTGCTATGTTTTTATGTGGAAGAGCATATGAACAGGTAAGAAATACAATTGGATATTCACATGTAAATATAAATTTATGTGCAACTCATGCAGGTCTTGCAGTAGGGGAAGATGGTCCTACGCATCAGTGTATTGAAGATATTTCTCTTATGAAAAATATTCCTTCAATGGTAATACTTGTTCCTTGTGATGAAGTGGCAACAATTAAGTTGTTAGATGTTTCATTAGAACATATTGGTCCAAAATATATAAGGCTTGGAAGAAACGATGTTGAAAATGTGTATAAATTAAATTCTTCTTTTAAAATAGGAGGGTCACATACATTTGGAGATGGAAAAGATGGAACAGTATTTGCTTGTGGGAATACAGTAGGTATGGCACTTCTTGCAAAAGAGGAACTTAGTGAAAAAGGAATTAACATTAGGGTTGTAGATATTTATAGTGTTAAGCCAATAGATAAAGATGAGATAGTAAGATGTGCGACACAAACAGATAAACTTGTTTCAATAGAAGATCATAGTGTAATAGGAGGAATAGGTAGCAGTATAAGTGATGTGCTATGTGAGTTATATCCTAAAAAATTAATTAAGATCGGAGTTATGGATGAGTTTGGAAAATCTGGTAACTATAAAGAGGTGTATAAGAAATATAATATAACAAAAGAAGAAATAATTAGCAAATTTAGTTAATATTATGGAAGGAGCAGGATTAATGGAGCCATTAGCATATAGAATGAAACCAACAAAATTAGAAGATTTCTATGGACAAGAACACATTGTTGGAAAAGATAAGCTACTTTATCGACTTATAAATGAGGACAAGCTTACTTCTGTTATATTTTGGGGGCCTCCCGGAACAGGAAAAACTTCACTTGCAAGGGTTATAGCAGAAACTACAGAGTACAATTTTATTGAACTTAATGCAACACAGGCCGGTGTTGGAGATATAAAAAAAATAGCAGAAGAAAGCAATAACATTTTTTTAAATCCTAAAGGTAAAGTTATTTTGTTTATAGATGAAATACATAGATTTAATAAATTACAACAAGATGCTCTTTTACCATATGTTGAAAAAGGTAATGTTATATTAATTGGTGCAACAACAGAAAATCCATATTTTGAAGTGAATAAAGCGTTATTATCAAGGTCTACCATATTTAAATTTAAAGAGTTATCAAAAGAGGATATTTACAAAATAATAGAAAACACAATTAGCAACAAGCAAAGAGGTCTTGGAAATTATAACATAAACATTGATAAAGAGGCAATTGACACTCTTGCTATAATGGCTTCAGGAGATGTAAGGACTGCGTTGAATATACTAGAGCTTGCTGTTATATCTACAGATATTGATAAAAATGGAGTTATAACAATAAACAAAGATGTCATACTTAATTTAGAGCAATCAAAAAAAAATCAATATGATAAAAATAGTGAGTCGCATTATGATGTTATTAGTGCTTTTATAAAATCAATGAGAGGTAGTGACCCAGATGCAACGCTTCACTATTTAGCTAGAATGTTAGATGGAGGCGAAGATATAAAGTTTATTGCAAGGAGAATAGTAATATGTGCATCTGAAGATGTAGGACTTGCAAATAACGAAGCTCTTGTTGTTGCAAATTCTGCAATGCAAGCAGTAAGTCAAATAGGAATGCCAGAGGCTCGTATTATACTCTCACATGCTGCACTTGTAGTAGCACTTAGTCCTAAGTCTAATACTGCATATTGTGGAATAAACAATGCCATTGATGATGTTAAAAATATTGATATAGGAGTAGTACCAATGCATCTTAAAAATGCTCCAATAGCTGATATGAAAAAAGAAGGATATAGTAATGGATATAAATATCCTCATGATTATGAATTTGCAAAAGTAGAACAGCAATATTTACCTGATAGTATAAAAAGCAAAAAATATTATATACCAAAAAAATGGGAGAAATAATATGAAGAGAGAAGAAAATAATAAAACAAATAAAAGAAGAAGAGTAAATAGTGTAGAAAAACGCAAGGCTAGTAAATGCAGTATAAATAAAGATAATAGTTCAAATATATCAAAAGGTCTTGATATTTTAGAGGATTATCAAGAAAAACGCACTGAAAAAATACAGGAGGCAAAAGAAACAGTAAAAAAACTATATGTAAAAACAAAAAATGAAGAAGTTAAAGATGTAAGTAAAAATACATCAAAGAAAAAATTAAATATTTCTTTAAAACCTATTGTTATAACATTTGTTGTGTTAGTTATTTTTATTGCACTATATTTTATCTATATATATGGCCCTATTTTTGGTATAAGTTTAAATAAAAATAGTAGTATAAATGACGGGCAAATAATAGATTTAATATCAAGTGAACAGGATATATATAGAATGTATAATCAAAATTTACTTGTTTATTCTGATAAAGCTATAAAAGTATATAACAGTAGTGCCGATGAAGTTTTAAATTTTGAATTACCAGAAAACTTTACTCCTGATATAGTTACGGATGGTTCATATATGTTAGTTAGTAATGATTCTAGTAATATAGTTTACTTATTTGAAAGAAACAATGAAATTTTAAATAAAAAATTAGATGGTGATATAAAAAACATATATATAAATAGTGAAGGGTATTTTGCTGTAGAATATTCTACTGTAGGATATAAAAGAATAATAGAAGTATATAATAAAAATGGAGATGTTATATATAAGGTCACATTAGAGGGAAGCGAGATCTTTGATTTAAAAATACTAGATTCTGCTAAAAAACTATTAATTGTACAATCAGATACTTCTTCTCTTACAATAGGAATTAGTGTAAAAATTGTAGATATTACAAATGATAGTGAAAATATAAAAGAAATTGCTAAAATTGATAATAGTTTGCTTCAAAACTTGACTATTAATGGTCAAAATATTATAATGTTATTGGATAATAAAATTATAAAGTGTAATATTAATTCTGGAGAGATAGTTACAATAGAAGATTTTTCAAAATCTCAAATTTCACATGTGTCATTATCTAGTACATATTATACAATGATTGGCGATACAATAATTGATGATGGTAGTTTAGTTGCAAATTATACTTTTCAAAATATACGATTTGATACGACTAGTATATATAGTGGAAAAGTATATAATTTACCTAAGGTTATAAAAAATACTGGGTTGCTAACATATTTAATATATCAAGATAGACTTATGGTTATAAATAAATGGGGGCAAGAGATAAAAAATATGGCTATAAATTTTTCGCCTAAAGATGTTGTTGTTTTTAACAATGAAAAAAGTTTTGCATTAATTTATACAAATAAAATATATATAATAAACATATAAAGTATATTATACACAGTATTAATTTATTTATGTATAAGTAATAAGGGGGAAAATAATGATTTTAGATATAGTTGTTATAGTTTTTGTACTTCTAGGAATAATAAAAGGGTATAAGAAAGGTTTAGTTGGAGTATTAGTAAGTTTACTTGGATTTGTTATAGCACTTATTTTAGCATTTGCACTGAATTCTTCAGTAGCAGATTATATTTCTAAAAAGACTGAAGTTGGTTCAACAATACAAAATACTGTAAGTGATGCTCTTACAAAAAGTATAGAACAAAAAGCAAATGCTTCAGAAACTAATAACGAAGAAAATAATAATTTTTATCAAAGTGTTGTAGCTTCCATATCAAATAGCACTCAAATAGCTGAAATGTCACAGAGATTAGCTATAGTTATACTTAAGGGAATAAGCTTTGTAGGAATATTTGTAATAGTATTAATTATTGTATATATATTACAAATGGCTCTAAATATTGTACTTAGTTTACCCATTATAGGTAATGTAAATAAAGTAGGTGGAGTTTTTGTTGGTGGAATTCTTGCTTTTGCAAAAGTTTGTGTTATACTGGCTCTTCTTGCATTCATATCTCCGGTTATTTCAAATACTTCAATAACTAATGTTATATCAAATTCAATTATTACTAATTATATATATAATAACAATGTTATTGTAAATTTAATTTCTTCTAATCTAAATATATAAAGGTGGATAAATAATGGGTAAGACAAAGAAAAAGAAAAAAACAAAATTGCAAAAATTCACGAGTGTTATAAAGGTTTTTACAATACTTGGAATAATAGCTTGGGGTGCAGTATTTGCATTTAATTATGCTGTAGGGGATGAAGCAACAACAAAAGATGCAAGTGGTGATGTGGTTGATTCATACACAAAAAAAGAAGAATTAAATGTTTTGTTTTGTGGAATAAACGAAGTATTAACAGATACAATGATGTATATAAAATACAATGTAAAGACAGGTAAAATAGCTATGATATCAATACCAAGAGATACATATGTAAACAATGAATATTGTATAGGTCATAAATTAAATGCTATATATAGAAAAGAAAATATAGTTCCTTTGGTAGAAGAAATTGAAGGAATGTTAGATGTAAATATTGATTATTATGTTGTAGTAGATAATGATATAGTTAAGGATTTAGTTGATGCAATAGGTGGTGTTGAAATAGAGGTTCCTATGAGAATGAAATATGATGATCCAACTCAGGATCTACATATTGATTTACAAAAAGGAGTTCAGGTTCTAGATGGGGATAAAGCAGAACAATTTATTCGCTTTAGAAAAAACAATGATGGAACAGGATATGCAATGGGAGATATTCAAAGAGTTGAAGTTCAACATACTTTTATAAAAGCATTTATATCAACAATGCTTTCAACAAAAAATATAACTAAAATACCAGATCTTTTAGAAATAGCACTAAAAAATACTGATACAAACATAACATTAAGAGATGCTTTAAAATATTCATCAGATGCAGTAAATATTGATGTAGATAGTCTTGAAACATATACAGCAGAAGGTGAGGCTAAAATGATTGATGGGTTGTCATATTTCTTGTTAGATAAAGAAGAAACCCAGCAGCTTATAAAGCAAAAATTTGTATTAGATGGTTCAGATACTACAATAACATCTGTTACATCTGAAGATAATAATTAAATAAAAGCTGGTATTACACGAAAGTGTGATACCAGCCAATAAATATATTTATATAGTTGTATTCTTTTTATTTTCTTCTTCTATTTGTTTTTTTATTTCTAACTAATGTATCAGATTTTTTTGTTGTTCGTATTCTTGTATTTAAATTAACTCTATTTTTTTCTTTGTTAAAATCATAATTATAGTTTTTACTTACTTTTTTATTAGAACTTCTTTTTGATATAAATATGACAATTAATAAAAAGATAGTAAGAATAGCTATAAATATTAGTTTGTTATTTCCTTCAAATATTGATTTAAATGAAAAAATATTTTTTACATCTGTTACTATCAATTTAGTTGATTTATTTGATGACCATGTGTTTGATATAATATTAAAGGTAATATCTCCAATTTCTTTCCCTATTATTTCTTCATTTTTTAGATTAGCAATTGAACTGAAATCAAAATCTGTTGAATATGTTGTTGCGTACTTAGATGAGTCAACAGAAGAGTCAATATTTTCTTTTAAACTAACTGTATATATTTTTTTGTTTTCTTCATCTTTTACCTCAAAAGAAAAATTATCTTTATCAATTATATTTTTTATTGTAAAATTATCAAAACCATAGTTATATAAGTTTATAGCATCAAGAAATCTTCCTTCTAGTCCATTTATATTTTGTGATGCATCAAATGTTGCAACAAGTAATGTTAAATCTCCTTTTTTAGCATATCCTACAAATGTACCTCTTGCTTCTATAGTGTATCCTGTTTTACCACCAAGAGCATATTCGTAAAAAACTTTATTGTTATCATCATCTAATATTAATTTATCAGTATTTTTTAAATATCTTTTTTCATTTGTTTTATTTGTTTCATCTATTACATAACTTTTAGTTTCACAAATACTTCTAAACGTTTCATTTTGTATAGCATATTTCATAATAAGAGCCATATCATATGCTGTTGTATAATGGTCATCATCATGGTAACCATGTGCATTTACAAAATGAGTGTTTTTACATCCAATTTCTTTAGCTTTTTCATTCATTAATTCAACAAATGAATCTATATCCCCAGAAACTTTCTCGGCTAGTACATTTGCAGCATCATTACCAGATTTGAGCAATAAACAATATAGAAGTTCTTTTACAGTTAAAGTTTCTCCTACTTGAATATATGCACTTGAGCTATCTGAAGGAATAGACATAACAGCATTTTTACTAGCAACCACAGCATCATCTAAATTTAAGTTTTCTATAGCAAGAATAGCTGTTAAAATTTTAGTAGTACTAGCGGGATATATCTTAGAAAAAGCATTTTTCTCATATATTATGTTATTGTTTTCAGGGTCAATTAATATGCAACTATTAGAATAAATATTTAAGTCATTAATTGTAGAAGTACTACCACTTGTGCTAGTATCATCATCTGCAAATATATTTGAAGATAAAGGAATTAAAAATATAATAATAAAAATAGCAAAAAGTTTTTTTAGTTTGTTGTTTTCTATACTAATCAAAAAATCACCTCAATCATGATAAATATATTATATACTAATTATATAAAAAAATAAAGATAAAGAAAGGAATTTTTAAAATGGAAAAAATAAAAGAAAATATTATTAAGTATAAAATGTACTATATATGTATTGGAATTATAATATTATCAATTATATCAGTAGTAGTACAAAAAATTGAACGAAATAAAGCAACCAGTATAAATGGAGTTGAAATAAAAAATACAGATGGAAAAATAGGGGTATATATTACAGGAGAAATCAAAAATCCTGGTGTATATTATTTAGAAGAAGGAAGTAGACTAGATAGTTTAATAGATATAGCAGGTGGAATAACAGAGAATGCGGATATATCAAAACTAAATTTATCTCAAAAATTAGTTGATTCTGATAAAGTAGTAATATACGCAAAAAGTAGTCAAACAGAAGAAGATGATGAAAATAACGAAGAATTAAATACAGAAGAAACAAGCTCTAAAACAGGAGGAGATTGTATAGATATAAACAACGCAGAAAAAGAAGAACTTATGAGTTTATCCGGAATAGGAGAAGCAACTGCAGAAAAGATAATTAAATATAGGCAAAGTAATGAATTTGAAAGTATAGATGATATAAAAAATGTATCTGGAATAGGGGATGCAAAGTATAATGCAATAAAAGATAATATTTGTGTGGACTAAAAGCATAAGATATAATTTACAAACTATAAATAATAATATAATATACACATATAAATGTATTGATGTAGATAATATAGGAGATTAGATATATGAGATATTATATATATTTAGATAAGGATTTTTTGAAATCAGTATGTTCAGTTTCACCAGATATTGGCTTTGAGCTTGAAGTAGTTGAGTTTTCAAGTAAAAAGACATATGGTTATGTAGAAGATTTATGCATAGAGCCTAAAATTGAAAATGGCATTGAAGAAGAAAATAGTGCAAGATGTGAAGAAGAGGATAGTTTATCAAACTCAAATTGTAATAAAAGAAGACAAGTAGATAGATTGGATGTAAAGACAGCAAGAGCTAGAAATATGCAAACTTCATATGAAAGAAGATATATTAATATAGATGAAATATCAGATATAAAAAATGCAATGTTTTTTAATGAATTGATCAATAAATTATTAAAAGTTGTAGAGGATAAAAAAGAGTTTTTTTTTGAAAAGGGTAAGATTTATCCGTATAAATTAAGAAATATATATAGTCAGTCTGAGGATGACTGCTTTAAAGATGTGTTTGTAAAAATGAATGATACATATATATGGATTGATTCAAAAAAACTTGATGTAGATATAGAAATGATAAGTAATATGATTGAGGATGTTAGTATACTAGGATATTTTGTAAGAAATAATATAAAAGAAAGTTATAGTATAGTAAAAGCTATTGCTATTTTTATATAATCGTTGTAAAATATATTATATAATAACGAAAAGAGGAGTTTAAGTGAAAAATACATTAAAAAAGTTGACATGTAAACAAATATACGAAGCTTTACAACAATATAATCTTGTAAAAAATTATAGCAAGGAATTTGACATGTCAAAATTATCTATAGAGCATTTATCATATAATACAAATGATGTTGTAAAAAACACATTGTTTTTTTGTAAAGGATTAAAATTCAAGGTAGAGTATCTTTTAGATGCCATAAAAAATGGAACTGTTATGTATATAGCTGAAAAAGTATATACAGCGGTAAATAATACACCGTATATAATAGTTGAAGATGTAAAAAAAGCTATGGCTGTTATAGCAAAACTTTTATATGATACAGATAGAAGAAACTTTAAGCTTGTTGGCGTTACAGGTACAAAAGGAAAAACTACAACATGTCAATTTTTAAAAAATATATTTGATGAATATACAAATAAAAATGCTGCCCTCATTTCAACTACAACAATATCTACAGGTATAACAGAAACAAAAAATACATTAACTACTCCTGAATCTTTAGATATACATAAATATTTTTATGAAGCCAATGTAAGTAACAAAAAAATTATGACAATGGAAGTTTCTTCACAGGGCTATAAGGTGGACAGGTTATATAGCATTAAATTTGATATAGGAATGTTTCTTAATATATCAGAAGATCATATAAGTCCTGTAGAACATAGTTCTTTTGAAGATTATTTAGATTGTAAAATAATGTTACTTAAAAATTCTGATATTATTGTTTTAAATAAAGATATGAATTTCTATGATTATATTTTAAATAGTGTTAAATCAAAGGACCTCGAAAAAATATATACTTTTTCGATGACTAAAGAGGCAGATTATTATATAACAGATATAAAAAAGAATGGAAAAGAAAATGGAGAGTATACATTTATAGTTAAATCAGATAGATTTAATTATGAAAAAACATTTGTTACAACAATGCAAGGAGTGTTTAATGTTGAAAACGCACTTGCAGCAATAACTGTAGCTAAAATAATGAACATTGACGATGAAAGCATAAAAAAAGGAATAAAAAAAACAAATATACTAGGAAGGATGACTGTATTTAATGCTGGAAATATAACTTCAATAGTAGACTATGCACACAATAAAATTAGTTTTTTAAAATTATATGAGAGTATAAAAAAAGAATATCCAGATAGTAATATAATATCAATTTTTGGATGTCCTGGAAATAAAGCATATAACAGGAGAAAAGATTTAGGAGAAGTTTCTGCTATAAATTCTGATATGATATATTTGACTGCGGATGATCCTCAATATGAAACAGTAAGAGATATTTCTAATGATATTAGTACATATATAAAACCATATAATACGGAGTATGAAATAATAGAAGATAGAAAAGAAGCTATAAAAAAAGCTTTTGAAAAAGCAACTACTTTCAAAAACCATACTGTCATAGTGTTGGCTGGTAAGGGAGCAGAAGATACTCAGAAAATACAAGGAAGGCTAGAAAAATATGAATCCGATATTGAAATAGTAAAAGCAATGATAAATAATAGTAATCAAAAAAACATATAGAATATAACTATAAAAAGGATGATTTTAATCATCCTTTTTAACACTTGTATTTTCATAATTATCTATTGCTATAACATCCTCTTTTTTTTCGTTTACAAATTGTATAAATTTTTCTGCTAGGTCAGGGTCAAAATGAATATTTTCTCCTTTTTTTATTTGTTCTAATCCAAATTCAATTGTGTTTTTTTCTTTATATGGTCTTTTTGCAACAATTGCATCAAAAGCATCAGTTATAGCAAGGATTCTTGCTATATATGGAATATGATCACCTTTTAATTTATCTGGATAACCATTACCATTGTATTTTTCGTGATGGCTACGTATACCAGGAGATACCGATTTAAAGATTTCTGATACTGAGAATATATTGGCACCAATTATTGGATGTAGCTTAATGATGTCAAACTCTTCATCTGTAAGGCGACTTTCTTTTTGTAAAATATTATCTGGTATACCTATTTTACCTATGTCATGAAAAAGAGAAGCAAGTCTTAGATTTTCAGTTTGTGATTTAGTTAATCCAATATATTTTGAAAAGGCTTCTGAATATTTTGAAACTCTATATGAATGTTCACCTGTATAATTATCTTTAGCATTGACAGTTTGAAGAAGTATATTTGCAAAGTCTAACAAATAGTTTTCAAGTTGAAGACTCATTTTTTTTATGCTGTTTAATTGTTCAATATATTTTATACCGCCTTGTATAAGAATAATAAGTTGCTCAAAGTTTGAACTTTTTTCATAATATGCTTGGATATCTAGATTATTCATTGTTTCCATTGATGGAATTAAATCTTTATGAGGGGACATAAGAATTATATAAATATCCTTGTTAAATTCTCGAACTAGTTCAACAATTCTATCACCGTTTACAGGAGACATTAAATAGTTTACGATAAGTATATCATAGTGGCTTTCTTTTAGTGATTCAATTGCTGATACCGGTTCTGTATATGCAAATACTTTATGACCATATTTTAAAAGGATATCACTAATTACATCCATCATATTTACATCATCATCAATCATCATTATTTTCGTTTCTGTTTTATTTTCTATATTTTTTTTATCTTCATTATTCATAATATCACCTCTTCGGATTTTATTTAGTACAGTATATCAGAAAAAAACAAAATATGCAATAAAATAACAATAAAAATTTACATAGCGCAATATATATTTATGTATACTAAACGATGGTCTTTGGTTTACTTTGTCGAAATTTGCGACCGATTTTTCTTGACATTTGATTTTCCACGTGTTATATTATTGCCATGAGGAGGTGGTTATATATCAAAGTTATTTTTAATTTTTACATCATTTATTCTATCATACAACTTATTACTGTTTTATCTTAATTACAAAAAGTCAAAATTAGTTTTATCAAATAATAGATTAATATCAAATATGTTTTCAAATTCTAAAAGTAAAATAAAAGGTTTAAAAAAAATCCAAAAAATATTGTATGACTATGGTAATCCATATGGACTTACAGTTAAAAAGTATTTTGTTATAAAATATATATTATCAACTTTTGTATTTGTTCTCTCTTTTTTAAGAAATAAAAATTTAATTGCATCTTTAATTTGTTTTATCATAATATTTTTTATTCCAAACATATTGTTAGCAATTTTTAAAAAATCCGAAAAAATAAAAATATTTACGGATATAACAGTTATTGTAGAAATTCTACTTTTATCACTTACAGCAAGACTTACGTTATTTGAATCTTTTAAAACATGTGTAGAAAACTTAAAATATAAAAGATTTAAAGAAGAGTTTATTAAATTCATAAATGATTATGAAATGTATAATTTTAACGTAAAAAAAGCAGCAAATGAAATTATAGATAAGTTTGATTCATATGAATTTAATATGCTTATGTCTGTAATTATTCAAAGTGAAAAAGATGGAAACTTAGTTCAAAATTTGCAAGTTTACAATAATACTTTAGACTTAGCATATTTTAAAAAATTAAAATACGATGCATCTAAAAGACTTATGTATGTTACAATTGCAACAGTTGTATCCATAATTAATATACTTTTTTTAGTTTTATATCCAATGCTTGTTGAAATAACAAGTAATTTAGAAGTTATCTTTGGTTAGGAGGTTGATTTATTGAAAATTTGTAAAAATATATATTTAGATAATATAAAAAAAATAGAAAAAATTAGAAGTTATATAAAAAAAGAAGGTCTTAGTAAAAAGAAGGGAGCGGAACTTGCAGAGTCAATACTGCTTATAGCAATATCTGTAGTTATAGTTGTTACTTTATTCTATCCGCAGATAAATGCTGTTTTTACTAATGTTATAAGTAATGTTGTTAATTGGTTTAATAATGCAATGTTTCAAATAGGAATATGACAAGAAGAACAAAAAACATGTTATATATTCTAATGAGTATTTTAATATATTTTATTTTAAATTTTGTATATCATAATGTCTTTTTAAAAGATGAAAAAACTACTGTATATGTACTTAAAAATGATATACAAAGGGGAGATAAAGTTGATAAAACCATGTTAGAAAGTATAAGTATAAGTTATAAAAATTCAGATATATATGGGTATATAACAGATATTAATATGTTAGATGATGAGATTTATAGTAGGGACACATATAAAAGTGGACAAGTACTTACTGATAAAATGATAATAAAAAAAGATGAGTATGTAAAAGTTGAAAATAACAGTGAAGTAATATCAATAAAGTTAAATGACTCTAAAAGTGCAGTATCATATATGTTACAAAGAGGTAGTATAGTAAATATATATTATACAGGTAGACAAGCTCAATGTGAGAATATATTAGATAAATTAAATAAGGAAACATTATTAAGTAGTACAAAAAATGATGCGTATATATCTTTTAGATTATTTGATAGTAAAAGAATACTTAAGATAATGGATAAGTATGGAAACGAGTTAAATTCTGAAAACGAGAAAAGTGAAACGGATATAATAGATACAATACTAATAGAAGTAACAAAAGAAGAAGCAAATCTTGTAAATAACTTAAGTAAATATGGAGAGTTTACATGTACTATAGTTAAATAGTGTGGAGGTATATATGAAAGTGCTGTTTTTATCAGAGAAAGAGGATGCAAAAGAAGATATAACTAAAAAAATAGAAGATGCCCTAAGAAATTTATTGTCGAAAAGTAATATAGATAATGTACTAAAAGCAAAAAAATCAGCTGTACTAAATAGTAGATATAAGTATAATGTTTATGTAATTTTATCAGATGATATAGACTATATATTAAAAATATCAAGTAAAATAGATAGTAGAAATAGGATTGTTATTTTAACTAATAATTTATCAAAGAAGCATATTTTAGAATGTATAAAAATAACTCCGAACGTTTGTCATATTCAAAACGAGATAGATAGAATTGCAAGAAAGATATTGTCTATATATTTATATTTGGATGTAATGAATGAAAATTAAAAATAAAGTATTAGAAGTTTTTGGTAAAGAAAAAGTTAAAGTAATTATTTTACTCCTTGTTATAACCTGTATAATATTTATATATTTTTTTCATAACTGTTATGTTTGCTATAACAAAAATATTAATAATGATGGTAAACTAGTTAAAACAATAACAAATTCAGATAAAACAATTAGCATAGAATATATGTCAGATGTGTTTAAAAACATAACTAATCGTTATTTGCTACAAAAAGAAAATAATATATATATAGGAAAAAATGAAAAGGAAATAAGTAATGGATTCTATGATATAGAAATAGAACTTATGGAAGACAATTGTGCAAGTAGAATTAAGATTATAAAATTATATAAAGAGTTTAATAATGATTTTGACGTTAATCAGAGTACGATAAACGGTAGTGAAAACATTTTACTATATGATAAAGATTATGTAGATGAAATAGTTAATTGCTTGTCTAAAATATATAATTTAAATTTAAATGAAATTGCTTTTTTGAAAGAATATATAATTAATGATTATGACAAATATATTATTGCTTTAAAAGATGATAGTAGTATAAGAGAAGATATATTTAAAAAATCTAATGATGGAGAAAATGTAAAGCTTGAAAATGTCTGTATTTCAACTATAGTAGAAAATAATTTGCTATATATTGATATAAAAAAGAAGGAGGAGAGTATGTGAAAACAAGATATATAAAATATAAAAAGAGTATTAAAACTATTATTAAAATAACTTTTAGTTATATGTTGCTTTTAGTTGCTTTTAATATAAAAAGCAGCATATATGCTAGTATATCTGATGACTTTTTGTTTGTAATAGATACAATAGGAGTTCCAAGATATAATGTGTATGGAGAAGAAATAAATGAGGAAGTGTATTATACATATAATGTTTTTGCATATTCTAATCCTGTTAGCATTTCAAACCTAACAAGTATGCAAAGATTCAAAGAAGTACCATATTATGGTAAATGGACGCTAGGACTTAGCAGTTATAAAGGATATGGGACAAGGGGAGAATACTATATTTTAGGAAGAGACTATAGTGGATCATACATATATAATGTATATTTCCCAGTTGATGCTATACCTGAGACTACTCCGGATAAATGGGAATATATAGCTACTAAAGAGGCATATGACTCTTGGATTAATATAAGTAAGTATAGTTATCAAGAACAAATAGAGTATATGAAAAAGACAGATATGCTATTTGATGAATTAAATTATACAGAAAATAAGGCAAACCCATATAATTTGAAATCATATGGAATTAGTGCTGAAAAGATTGGTTTAGATAAAGCAATTTTAGTGTCTCCTGCAACATGGAAAACAAATGGAGTAATTAAAGTTTATAGAAAAAATAATTTAGGTCAAACAAGGTATGCTATTTTTTCAACAAATCCCATGGCTGCAAGTGCTGATGTTTTACCAATATTAGAATGTCCTCAAAACATAGAAATAGGTGAATATGAAAATGAAAAGAAGATATCGATTAAGTTTGGAACTTCTGCCATAAACCTAAATAATTATGCAAATGAGAAACATATAAAAGAAATATGTTCAATTATATATATAAATGGGGAGGAGTATGCAAGAGTAAGCGGCAGTAAAACTGTAAAAGTGGACAAAAATATAAATTTTACAGTTACCAGAGAAGAAATTAAAAAAGAAAAAGAAGTAATTAAAATAAAAGTTGAAAGTTTTTTGTATACGGAATTTTACGTAGATGGCGTATTAAAAAAATCAATTGAAAAAGAAATAGTTCTAAAAGTTAATCCCCCAATTATTAACCCATTAGAGAATACGGAATGTAAAATATTAAAAATTAATAAAGAAAATAAAAAGGTTGTAAGTCCGCTAGTCCACAATTTATACACAGAAAGTTATAATTCACAAGGAATAATAGAAGCAGGGAGATATTTAGCAGTAAAGATAGATTTAAATAAAGATATAGATCCAACTAAATTATCTAATATAAAAAGTTATATAAATGATGTAGAAATACAAAATAATATAATTTACCAAAATAGTAATAGTATAATTTTAGAAATAAAAGTAGATAATGAATTTAAAAACACAATAAAGAGTTGGAGCTATTTAAGAGATATAACAAATAATT
This sequence comes from uncultured Clostridiaceae bacterium, assembly GCA_964593045.1. Lineage (GTDB taxonomy): Bacteria > Bacillota > Clostridia > TANB77 > CAG-465 > JAOAHC01. The sequence goes on along the minus strand of CAZQJQ010000010.1, from coordinate 4,120 downwards.
ATTTTAAAATAGATTTTAGTGAGATAGGAAAAAGAATATGTGAGCCTAACACTTTAAAATTAGAAGTTGAATATAACGGTAAAAGCCAAGAAAAAACAATGCTTTTTGACTCTATAGATTCATTTAGTAAAAATTTAAATTATATATTTGATGAAAATGTAACTAATATAAGTGAAATATCAGAAGAAATACTTTTAGAAGAGTGGATAAAAAATGAGTAGAAACTTTAAAAAAGGTAATATTGAAATAACATTTTTAACAATTTTAATTTTTGCTTTTATAGTTATTTTAATGGTTGTATATGTGATATATGTTCAAATAAATACAATGGTTTATCCAATAAAACAAGATTTATTTTATATAGTACAAAATGCATATTTGTCAATGAATAAAGATGAACTTGCATACTATGTGTATAATGTTGACAACAATTTGTTAAAAGAAAAAGTGGAGGAAATTATTAAATTTAATTATCCAAATAAAGATATATGTGTTAAAAATATTTACTATGATACAAATAATAATGAAGTTAATATAAAGTTAGAGTATAAATTAAAACCACTTTTACTTGAAGATTTAATAGGTGATATTGACTTAACATTAAATGAAAAAGTTAAACTTAAAATGATGGAAGTGAGATAATGATAAAAAAGAAAAAAGGAAGTTCATATGTGGTAACACCAATTATATTAATAATATCTGTTTTAACATTAGTATATTTAACTGTTTTAATTATAAATATTATAATTCCATTTATATGGTATCAAAAATTAAATACTGTTTCTTTAAAATATATGTTTGTTGTAGAAAAATATGGATATCTAACTGATAGTGAAAAAAATTCTTTTATGGAAGAGTTGAAAAACGAAGGCTTTGATACATCAAAAATTAAAATAAACGCTACAGATAGCAAGAAAAATTATGGCGAAATTGTATCTTTAAATGTAGAATATACGCTAGATATTAAAATTCCAAAAATAACTAATTCAGGGGTTACTCTAGAGGATAATACCCAGGTCTTAAAAATTAATAAAAATAGTTTTTCAAAAATATAAGCTCACAAAAGTGAGCTAAAATAATTCAGAAAATATTTAGAATTTCATTAATTTTTGTATTGCTTTATCTGCTATAATTAACTTTGATTTTTCTTTTATGTTTACATCTAATAATTCAGCATAAGAATAATGGTCACAGTATTCAGATAAAGTCGAAAATGTTTTTAAAAACTTTTTATTTTTAACAGAAGTAGGACTAAAAACTAGTATATAATTTCCGTTATATTTGTAAAGTGAGTTTTTTCCAAAAAACAGTTTTTGGTTAGATATAGTATCACACATATTTAAGATAATATCTATGCTATTAAAATAAAAAATATTGCTTTTAACACGATATACTTTAGATGTATTGTTTTTATTAGATTTTTTAGCTTTTCTTGCAAAACTTTTAGATAGCTCTTCTTCAATATAGTTGGCAAGTTCAGGGATGTGATCAAGTTTGGTTACTGTAATTACAAATAAGTTATTTTTATCTGCAGATGCTTCTATAAATAATTGTGAATCTTCCATTGCAAAATCTTGTTCAATATCACTTTCTAATATTAAATCTAGAAAAAAATCTCTTGCTGCATTAACATCACTTTTTATCTCTTTTATATCTATTTTTCTATCTGCTAATTCTTCCATTGTAAGTGTTATTTTTATTTTATTTTTATTTATTTTTTCTACTTTCAAAAAGTTACCTCCCTCTTATTGCTTAAGTTTTATTGTAGTATATGTATTATATTACTAAAAAGTTACATAGTCAATAATATATAGAAAAATGTAATAATTTGCAATTTTAATTTAATATTTATATATTATATAATTTTTGCAATTTTTTAAAAATCATAACAAAAATAAAAATTTAATTTAAATCAAATCAAAACAAAAATGAAATTAAATATAAAAATACTTAATAAGTTGATTTTACATAAATTGTATGATATAATACCAATAGTTAATTTCCTTACTCTATTTTAAATAGGGTCAGATGTCCAAAAGGAGGTGTTAGTCATGAGTAATTATGAAGCAGTTGTTATATTAACAGCAAAAATATCTGATGAAGAAAGAAATGCTGTAGTAGAAAAATACAAAACTTTGCTTACAGAAAATGGCGAACTAGTAAATGTAGATGATTGGGGAAGAAAAACTTTTGCATATGAAATAAAAAAAGAAGCAGAAGGATATTACCTATTATTTACGTTTAATGCAAAGCCAGATTTTATATCAGAATTTGAGAGATTATTAAGACTTGATAGTTCTGTTCTAAAAGACATGGTTATTAAAAAATAAAAACAAAAATGTAAAAGAAAACTAATTTATTTTAGTTATAATTAGTATTTTTATATACTAAAGGAGGAGTTTATATGAATAAATTTCAATTTATGGGGAGATTAACCAAAGATCCAGAAACAAAGTATACTCCAAATACTAATACACAAGTAACAACTTTTTCACTTGCTGTAAATAGAAGGTTTGCATCTCAAAATGGAGAAAGACAAACAGACTTCTTTAATTTAACAACATTTGGAAAATTAGCAGAATTTTGTTCTAAATATTTTAGAAAAGGGCAACAAGTTTTAGTAGAAGGAAGAATACAAAATAGATCTTGGGAAGATGCAAATGGAGCAAAAAGATATGCTACAGATTTTATTGTAGAAGAAGCATATTTTGCAGATTCAAGAAAAGAATCTACTTCAGGGGCTGATACACCAGCATCTAGTTCAGATGGTGACTTCATAACATTAGATGAAACTGAAGAATTACCATTTTAGTTATTGTTAAACCGGAAGGAGGAAAAATCAATGCAAGATAAAAGAGCTAAAAAATCTTCAAAAAATGACAAACCTTTCAGAAAGCCAAGAAAAAAGGTATGTAATTTTTGTGTTGATAAAGTAGAAGAAATAGATTACAAAGATGTAGAAAAATTAAAGAAATATGTTAGTGATAAAGGTAAAATATTACCAAGAAGAGTAACAGGAACTTGTGCAAGACATCAAAGAAAAGTTACTGAAGCAATTCAAAGAGCTAGACATATTGCACTTTTACCATATACAGTAAAATAAAAATATCACCTCTTATAGATAATTTTCATAAAATATCTTAAGAGGTGTTTTTTATGGATCAAATTATAACAGGAGATATTGTTGCAAGACGTTCATATAATTGTGATATATTATTTAAAGTAATAAAGGTAGATGAAGTAAAGAAAATGGTAGAACTTGCGGGTCTTACGGTGAGGATTGTAGCAGATGCACCTGTATATGATCTAGTGAAAATAACAAAAGAAGAGGCAGAAAATAGGATAAAAAATATAGAGGCTTCAAATAGAATAAGACTTGATAGATTTTATAATAACATGACAAAAAAATATAATTATAGAAATGGCATGCAAAATAAAGTAGAACCTTCATATATATATAAGAAAGAAAATTTGTTAAAAAAACCAGGAGTTGTTTTGCATATTGATGGAGATTCAGAATATACAGATAAGTGTAAATTAAGTTATGAAAGAATGGGTATACAAGCTTATGTATACAATATAGAAGAAAAAGAACAGTATAAATATGTATATGAATTACTTCAAAAAATAAGGCCAAATATATTAATACTTACAGGGCATGATGCATTTATTAGAAAAAGAAATGATATATATAATATAAATAATTATAAAAATTCAAAATACTATATACAAGGAGTACTAGAAGCAAGAAGATATGAACATAACTTAGATAATTTAGTGATTTTTGCCGGAGCATGTCAGAGTTATTATGAAGCTATTATATCTGCAGGAGCAAATTTTGCATCGGCACCAAAGAGGGTTTTAATTGATATGATGGACCCTCTTATAGTTGCACAATCGATAGCATATACTCCAGTAGGAGAATTTATAGAATTAGAAAGTATAATATCAAATACACGAGAAGGAATAAGAGGAATAGGTGGAATACAAACAAGAGGACAGTATAGGTTTGGAATGCCTGGTATTTAAAAAATAAAAAAGATGCAAGAAAACTTGCATCTTAAAATTTGGCTCAATGTCAAATGTTGGGGTGCAGATTATTAAAAATAACCTGTATCTC
>CAZQJQ010000009.1:23544-38727 GCA_964593045.1 uncultured Clostridiaceae bacterium | reverse complement strand
TCGGGACATTTTCCTAAAATAACTATTAAGACATTATCACAAAATAATCATAAAATTACAAAAAAATATAAAAAAGTATTGACATTTCAAGAAAATTATAGTATCATATATTAGCAGTCATTTGTGGGCTATTAGCTCAGCTGGCAGAGCACTTCACTTTTAATGAAGTTGTCCCGCGTTCGAACCGCGGATAGCTCACCACAATCGGCCCGTTGGTCAATCGGTTAAGACATCGCCCTTTCACGGCGGAGTGAGGAGTTCGACTCTCCTACGGGTCACCATACGAATACTTATCTGCTGGAATAGCTCAGCTGGTAGAGCAACTGTCTTGTAAACAGTAGGTCCTCAGTTCAAATCTGAGTTTCAGCTCCAAAAGGTAAATGGTCATATAAATTGACAAAAGCAAAGAACTAACTTATTTAGATTAGTTCTTTGTTTTTTTATATTACTTCTTTTAATATTCTTAATATATATTCTATACTTTCTTTAAAATATTTCTCAAATTCTTCTTCTGTAAATACTTTGTATTTTATATTTTTATCATATTTACCGTTATATTTTTTGTCTATTTGATTTATATAATCTATAATTTTAATTAAATCTTCTTTAGTATAGTCGATTTCGGTTATATCTTTAAATTTAGGATATATTTTTTCTATATCCTCATTATTTATTGTATGTATACAATCTTTATATATATGACTTGAATATATGTCAAAATCGTTTTGCTTTAATTTTCGTATATTATCTTTACTTCCTATATAATCTTCTCCATTATTAAGTCTTATACCTATTATATTTCCTTTGGTATCTGAAATATATTTTTTTGAAAAGGTTATATTATTCCAAAATTTATCTGTTAACAAGTGTGTAAGATAACCAATTATTAATTCATTATCCATATCACTTCTATGCTTTTTTATATATAGTGATTCATCAGGTAATTTTATATCAAATCCATTAATATGAGTTATTGTAGCATAATGAGTAATATCATAGGACACATCAAAAGAGAAATTATTTATTACATATCTTTCTGCATCACAAAGTAAATTGCCAATAACATATGTCTTTTCATCTAAATTTAATTTTTTATTTATTTCTTTTGCTGTCTTTATGTGCATAGGCCATGATGGCATAAAAATCTCCCCTTTATTTTATATTTTCTACTATAGATATATATTCATTAATTGATAATTCTTCTGCTCTTGCCATTCTATCAATTTTACTTTTTTCTAATAGCTTCTCTATTTCTTCTTTTTTCATATTATTAAAATTAGTTGCAGAAAGAGAATTTGATATTTTTTTTCTTCTTTGTGCAAATGATTTATGTATAAGTTCAAAAAGTAGTCTTTCGTTTTCCACATTATACACATTTTGCTTTGTTAGTTTTATTACTGAAGAATTAACATCAGGTGATGGAATAAAGTTAGATGATGATACCTCTATTTCAATACTTGCTTTCGCATAATACCTTGTCATAATAGATAATATTCCATATTCTTTAGTTTTTGGTATTGCAATAATTCTATCAGCAACTTCTTTTTGAATCATTATGATTATCTCATTAATTCTTTTTGAATCTTGAAGTAATTTAAAAATTATTGGAGAAGTAATATAATATGGTAAATTTGCAACCACTTTTACATTACTAAATTCTACTTGCTTTGTTTTTTCAATTTGTTCTACTAAATCATCTATATTAGTTTTTAATATATCCGCATTTAAAAGTGTAAATTCTTTATCATTAAATCTATCCTTTATTACCTCTATCATCTTATCATCTATTTCAATTAGTAAAGGATACGCATTTGTTTTAAATAAATATTCTGTTAAGTTTCCTAGCCCCGGTCCTATTTCTATTACTAAATCATCAGAGTCTAAGTTTGCTACATCAACTATATTTTGTAATATTTTATCGTTTACAAGAAAATTCTGTCCATATCTTTTATCCGCTTTTAAATTATATTTTGAAAGTATTTCTCTTGTCTTTTTAATAGTATTATCCATAAAACCCCCATAGAAAAATAATTGTCAGAGATTTCTGACAATTATCATTTTTATTATTATAATCCACCATTTGCAATAAGTCTATCTCTTATACTCCTTATAGATGTACTATAGCTTCTATCTACTATACCTTTGCTATAACACGATGAGTAATATGCAGCTTCTCCCATATTATATGAATTAAGAGCATACTTTTCAATAGTAGCCTGATCATCAGACATTTTATATGCTGATGAGAAATATAACGCTAACATATATGCACCAGCTGTTATATTATCATATGGATCAAGAAAATTTGATATTCCAAGAGTATTTCTAAGTTTGGTATGATTAGATACATGTATTTGACATAAACCATATGAAACTCCCGCACCTATAGCATTTGCATTGTATCCACTTTCTTTATACATCATTGCTAAGAATAATTCATACTGTATACCATACTTCTGGCACATATTATATGAATATTTTTGTTGTTCTAATGACAAGTTAATATTATATTGTTTAAATCCCGAGTCAACAATTATTTCAGAAGGTATGACTACAGAAGAACTTCTTGAAGCAATAACATTTAGCTTTGTTCCTACTTCTATCACTTTATTTTGTGGCTCAGATGTTATCTGTGAATCTAACTCTGATTTATATATCTCTGTATCACCACTATATTTTATTAAATATCTAGTAACTTTCTCTCCGTTTTTACCCTCTTGTATAACGCTAGTAACACCTCTATCAACAGATGCATTGTCTTTTGTTTCTTGAGAATATTCTATTATATCAACAACTTCAACAATTTTAGCAACTGTTGGGTTATATCCTTCTGTCATACTTTCAATATCTAATTTAGATAATTCATTTTTAGCTGTTATCTTTATTTCAGTTCCTTTGGTTATTTTTGTATCTAAGCTTGGAGTAACATTCATTTCATCAGTTACTACTATCTTGTTTTGTAACAAGAAACTTTGTACTGTTGAAGATACTGTATTTACTTCTTTTATATCTCCAAAATAATTAAGTGTAACTGTTTTTATCTGAGATGTCATAAGTAACAAGCCAATTGTAGCAAATATTAAGATAAGAGTAATAACTACTAGAGTTTTTCTTACTATATATGCTTTGTCTTCTTTCACTAACATTCCTCCTTAGAATATAGTACAAGTATATTATACTATATTTTTTATGCAATGTCAAATTTACTATGCTTTTGATATCAAAAATAGACTTCATACTACATTAAAACAAGATGTTTTTCATATATCATTTCTACTTTATTAATTTTTTATTCCTTCTTCTTCCATTCTTGATAAATATACTCTTGATATTCCTTTTTTTCTAATTGTGCAGGTGTTATTATTTCATTGTTTTTCTTCATTATCTTTAAAATTTTATCAATCATATTAATCTCCTTTTACAATTGTGCTTATATTTTTCATTTTGTAGCACATTTGTAAATATATTCTATGTAATTTTCAAAAAATTATTTAAGAATAATTTGATTCATGTGTATGAAATATTGAATTCCTCTAATACTCGAATAGCACCATATCTTTCAGTTAAATAGTCTTTATTGTATGTTGCATCGTTTCTAACCTTTTTTGGCTTTCAGTTTTCATCTTCTATAATCGGGAGTTTCACACTTTTAAAACTCCCGATATATATTAGTAATAGCATATTAATTATATAAATATTTTATTATTTTAAACTATTTACTTGAATTAGCAAAAAAATAATGATATCATATATATGTGATATTCTAACACAAAGGAGGTTATTTTATGGGTTGGATAATTCTTATAATAGTTGTAGTTTTAATACTTATTGTAATAGGACTATATAACAAATTAGTTTCTTTAAAAATGCGAGTTAAAAACGCATGGGCTCAAATAGATACTCAACTTAAAAGAAGATTTGATTTAATTCCTAATCTTGTTGAAACAGTAAAAGGGTATAAAGAGTATGAAAAAGAAACATTTACACAAGTAGTTGAAGCTAGAAACAAATATACTACCGCTAGTAGTGTTGCTGATAAAGCTGAAGCTAATAACATGCTTAATCAATCATTAAAGTCAATATTCGCATTAGCAGAATCATATCCTGATTTAAAAGCAAATGAAAGCTTCCAAAATCTTCAATTGGAACTTACTTCTACAGAAGATAAAATTGCATATGCTAGACAATTTTACAATGATACAGTTCAAATGTATAACACAGCAATAATGACAGTTCCTACTAATATAATTGCTAACATTTTCCACTTTACTGATGAACAGTTCTTTGAGGTAAAAGATGAAACTCAAAGAGAAGCTGTAAAAGTACAATTTTAAAGGTGATTTAAATGATACTAAAAGAAGTTAGAGATAATAAAGTGGAGTCGTTCTTCATTGTAAGCATATTTATACTTTTTGTAACATTCATCGTATATTTCGTATGTATGTATTTTGAACTTGGATATTTATCTATTGTAATTGCCCTTATATTTTCTTTTGCCTCTGCGTTTATTTCTTACTATAATTCAGATAAAATAATTTTATCAATGAATGGAGCAAGAAAAGCAACAGAGGAAGAAGATAAGTTATTAATGAGCATATTGGATAGTCTTTGTATAGCAAGTGGTCTTCCAAGACCCGCATTATATATAATAGATGATTCGGCTCCCAATGCTTTTGCAACAGGTAGAAATCCAGAACATGCTGCAATATGTTTTACAACTGGAATAATACAAAAACTAGATAAATATGAGCTTGAAGGAGTAATGGCTCATGAATTATCACATATAAAAAATTATGATATTCTTCTTTCTACAGTAGTTTCTGTATTTGTTGGAATGGTAGTTATGCTATCTGACATATTTTTAAGAGTAAGAGTTAAACGTTCTAATGATAATAGAATGGGAGCTGTTCTTATGATATTTGGACTTGTTGCCCTTATTCTAGCACCAATATTTAGTACTTTAATGCAACTTGCTATATCAAGGAAAAGAGAATATCTTGCTGATTCTTCTGCTGTTGAAATAACGAGGAATCCTCAAGGTCTTATCAATGCTTTAAAGAAAATAAGTGATGATAAAGAACCACTTGAGTCAGCAAACAAAACAACAGCACATATGTATATAGTTAATCCTTTTAAAAAATTAGATGGTAAAGAAGCAAGTAGTTTGTTTTCTACACATCCACCTATCGCAAAAAGAATTGAGAAACTAGAACATATTCAGTAAATTAGAATTAAAAAGTCGTATTAATACGGCTTTTTTATTGCAAATTACTATTAATTATGATAAAATTTTAAAAAGGGAGTGATACTATATGAAGATAAGAGGATTTGAAATTTGTAAAGGATACGAAGATAAAGATTTAATACTACCAAAAAGACAGACTAAACACGCAGTAGCATATGATATATATGCACCTGAAGATATTGTTATTCCTTCTATTTGGAAATCAGTATTTGAAAATGCAAAAAAATTCTTAAGTGGTAAAAAAGATTTTATTGATATTAAACCAACTGCTATTTTTACTGGTATAAAAGCATATTTTGGAGAAGATGAAGTAATGATTATTGCAAATAGAAGTTCAGGTCCTAGTAAACTTGGTCTAGTAATGTCTAATAGCATTGGAATATTTGAATGTGATTATTACAATAATCCTTCAAATGATGGAAATATAATATTCCAATATTATAACTTTTTCCCAACTGATCTAGTTATTAAAAAAGGGGATAGAGTTGGACAAGCATATTTTCAAAAATTTCTTGTTGCAGATAATGATGATGCACAAGGCGAAAGACTTGGAGGAATAGGAAGTACAGGAAAATAAAGTTTTGTATTTTTAAAGTCAAGCTTTTAAAATATCTAAAAAGCTTGGCTTTTTTATATTTTTTATTGATTTTTAAAGCATTTTATGCTAAAATACTAGTACTTGATAAATGGCCCATTGGTCAAGCGGTTAAGACGCGGCCCTCTCAAGGCCGAATCATGGGTTCGATTCCCGTATGGGTCACCATATAAAAGACACACATTAACCTTTAATGTGTGTCTTTTTGCTTTTTATATTGATTTTATATCAAAATTATGTTAATATAATATAAACTAATTTTGGATATACTTTATTATAGTATATATATATAATTTTGAAAGGGAGTATCTTTATGAAAAACACTAATAGCAACCAACTCTTTTGCAGTTTCTGCGGCATTCCAGCCGAAAGCGCTCCTAACAAAGAAGGTGTTCCTTTTATTGTTAGGACATTAGGTGATAACCTGCGTATCTGTAATTGTTGTGTATTATCACTGGAGAATTCTTTAAAACAGCAATTATACCATTCTTACTGCGCTGACAGCTTTGCACTTTCTGATTTTAGACTTGATTTGGACGCAATTATCTATAGTGTACAAAGGAAAATTATAAATCAAGATGAGACAATAAAAAAAGTTGCTACTGCAATATACAAAAATATCACGTTTAAAGATCCCGCTATTAAAAGCAATATAATAATAATGGGGAATACTGGAACGGGAAAAACTGCCATCGTTTCTGAACTAGCTAAATTATTTGATGTACCTTATGCTATTGTTGATGCAACAGATTTTTCAGAAACAGGTTATGTTGGGAGAGAAGTAAATGACATGATCACAGATTTAATCCATAAAGCTGGAAACGACATTCATGCAGCAGAACAAGGTATTCTCATAATCGATGAAGGAGATAAAAAAAGAGGTAATCAATCAAGTGGAAGAGATGTAAGTGGCGAAAATGTTCTACTATCAATGCTAAAAATTTTGGAAGGAGTTAATGTACCAATAACATCAAAAAAAGAAAATAGAACTGCTTTTTTTGACACATCACTGCTTACAATAATTTTCATAGGAGCTTTCCCAGGCATAGAAGATATCAAAAAAAAGCGGTTATCTGGTTCTAAAAAATATGGATTTTCCTGCAATACAGATAATCATATTATTGAGCAGATATCAGATGCATATATTCCAGAAGATCTTATTAATTTTGGTATTCCACGTGAATTTATTGGAAGATTCGATACAATTTGTATGACAAACCCATTAACTTTAGATGACTTATACAGAATAATAACTGAATCAGAAATATCACCATACAATATCTACAAGAGGAAATTTGCCGAAAGAGGCTGTAGTCTTCGTTTTACAGAAGAAGCTCTTTTAGAACTAAGTAAACAAGCAATAGAACGTGGAACCGGTGCTAGAGGTATAAAGCTAGTTTTGAATGAGATTATCTCTGATATCCTGTATCGTGCCCTTGCTAATAACATCTCAGCAAACTTCTTAATGACATATGAAAATAACGAATTTATAACTGCATACACAGATAGACCATTGATTATTACAGATGATGATGTTCTCCTTTCCGAATCATCGTTATAACAGAAAAAAGCCTAGAATTTCTAGGCTTTTTTGGTGCTCCCGAGACGAATCGAACGTCCGACCAATGGTTTAGGAAACCACTGCTCTATCCACTGAGCTACGGAAGCATAAAAATATTATATCATATTACTAGATTTTTTCAATGTTTTTTGTTATTTTCTTGAATTTTTGCCTTCTATAATATATAATATAGATATGCTTGCACCCATAGCTTAATTGGATAGAGCATTCGGCTACGAACCGAAAGATTGGGGGTTCGATTCCCTCTGGGTGCACCAATGACGTATCTGTTCGAACTAATAAACAGATAGATACAAAAATCAATCAGAAAATAAATCTGGTTGATTTTTTTTGTTGTCTAAAACAATATTAAAATCATCCAAACGAAAGGATGGTGTTAAAATTGAAAATAATTAAACAAGAATTACAATTTGAAGAATGTCTAAAACAGAGACTTGAATTTATATGTGAATTTGCTAAAGTTACCCCTACTTTTATAAATGGTAGCATTAGGAAATTAGAAAAAACTAATCTTACATATATTGAGCCACATAAAGTGATTATTAAAAGTATTACTTTTTTAGTTTTCAATTATTCAAATGATGTGTATATTTCAAACTTATCTAAAAAGATAAAATTATCAGAGTTAGAAGAATATTTGAAAGAAATATAAATTTGTAAATATTTGACATTTCTTGAAATCGTGATATAATATAGCCAATTAATTCCATATAGCTGTTCGCCAAAAGCTATATGTTTACGAGCACTTTGAAAAATTTATATTATATTACAATTATATTGTATTTTGTTAAACGGATTTAAGAGATGTCAAAAGTACTCGTATTGTACTTTGATGTCTCTTTTTTGTTAGATTGGAGGTTTGAAAATTGAAAGATGAAAAGAAAAAATGTGGCTTATATATGAGAGTATCAACAGAAGACCAAGCAAGAGAAGGTTTTAGTCTCCCAGAACAAAAAGAAAGATTAGAATCTTTTTGTAAATTTAAAGGTTATGAAATAATAGATTATTATCAAGATGCTGGAATTAGTGCTAAGACTGGTAATCATAGACCAGAATTTGAGAGATTAAAAGATGATATAAAAACTAAAAGAATAAATACTATTGTTGCTTTAAAGTTGGATAGAATAACAAGAAGTATTTATGATTGGGAAAATTTAATGACATTTCTAGATGAAAACGATGCTTATTTGGATTGTGTAAATGATGAAATAAATACAACTAGTGCAAATGGTAAAATGATTTCAAGGTTATTAATGAGTGTTAGTCAAAATGAAATCGAAAGAACAAGCGAAAGAACTAAAGTAGGACTAGCTGGTGCAATTAAATGTGGTCATATTCCACATATAGCCCCATTAGGATATAAACATGAAGATAAAAAACTAGTAATAGACTATGCTACAAAAGATGTTATAGTTAGAATATTTGATTTATATTATAATGGTTATTCTTATCAAAAAATAAGTAATCTATTCAATGAAGAAAAAGTATTAGGAAAAGATAATTGGAGAGACTCTACAATACAAAACATTCTTGAAAATGAAATATACAAAGGTGATTTTATTCACGGAAAAAGGACAAAAAATCCAACATATTATGAAGATGTTGTTGAACCTATTATTTCAAAAGAGATGTGGGCTGATTGCCAAGTTCAGAAAAAGAAAAATTCAAGGAGTTATCAAAGAACACTCACCTATTTGTATTTACAAAAACTAAAATGTCCTAAATGCAATCGTATTTTAGGTGGTAAAGCTACTACAAAGAAAAATGGGAAAACATACTTCTACTATTATTGCAATGATTGTAAAATTCAATTTAAAGAAAATGTAATAAATGAATATTTCGAACAATTTATAGATGAATTAACTGAGTATGATTCTGTTGTAAATCAATTCTTTTTGCCTATGATAAAACAAAAATTTGATGAACCTAAAGAACAATTAGAAAAAGAAATAAATAATCAGAAATCTAAACTTGAAAGGATAAAAAAAGCATATATCAATGGAGCTTTTGAATTAAAGGAATATAACGAAGAAAAGCATATTGTTGAAAAAACTATTGTAGAACTTGAAGAAAAACTAAATATTACAGATTGCACAGAAGAACTAAAATTTACTCCAAAAGATATTTTGTTAAAAAGAGATATTGATTTTATTAATAAAATAAAACTAGATAAAGAATATCAAGAGAAAACTAAAACTTGGAAAGATTATACAAGAGAAGAAAAAGCTGATTTAATAATGACATATGTTGAAGATATTGAAATTGCTTTAGTTGGAAATGAAGTAATTTTAAAACAAATAAACTTTAGAGATTCAATTTGTAAACCTTGCCAAGAATTATATGATAAAGGCTATATTGATATTACAAAGCCTATGATATTAGGAAATGTATTAGGTAGTGTTAGATTTAGTAACTATTTACCAGATGAGGAAGTCTGTGAAATAATAATGAGGTTACAACAATATTATGATGTTCATTTTACAGAGGCAACATATTATTTACAAAAGCAAATGTTCTATTTCAACTTTGTTGAAGATAATAGTGCTATTGTTAGAGTGTTCCCATTAGAAGATTATTATAAATTAGATCCTAATAATAAAATGGAAAAATATAGATTTGGAATTTTATATATTAACGAAGAAGATAAGTTTGAAATGCAAGATATTAATACAGCATTTGATTATATTCCAGATGAAAGTAATGATAGTGTAATTTATATGAAAGAACCTGTTCCTATTTCAGTGGGTGTTAAACCAGTAAAGTTCTGCGAAGATAATGCTGAAGAAAAAAATTAACGTAGCACGTTTTGTTTTTATGAAATAAAAATGAAAGTGGTGATAGTTAATTTGAATAAAATTTGTCTATGTAAGATAAATTTTATTGCCTCGCAGAGCCCCCGAGTTTTGATAAAATGTCAAAACTCATAGGGGGTTAGGACTTATGGCAAAGCCAAAGTCCATAGCTACGAAGAAATTTCAAAGGAGGAATTTTATGGATCAAGAATTGGCATATTCTTTTCACTTAGGTAGTGATAGAAACAAAAGTAAATTAGCAAAGAAAGTTGCAAAAGAAAATGTATCTGGCACTACTTCTCTATCTAATAATGCAATTCAAAATGCAAAAGACTTATCAGATGTTAATAAACACAATTTAAGAGATTATGATAATCAAAGAGAACTAATTAGAACCATATATGGTACTAATGATATTGTAAATGATGTAAAACAAATATATTTAGATGAGTTTGAACAAGCAAGACTAGAATATAACAACAAGCAAACTCGCGAAGATAGAAAAATCGAGGATTATTTCAAAAAGGTATGTGAATCTCAAAATGATGTAGCTTGTGAAATTATCATAGAGCTTGGAGATATGGATTTTTGGAATGATAAAGATAATGAATATAGGCTAAAAATGATTGATGTATATAATGAACAAGTAAAAGATTTAGTAAAAATTGTATCAACTTTTAAAGTAGCAAATGCCACAATACATTTTGATGAGACCTCTCCCCATATGCATATTGTAGGTGTTCCAATAATAGAAAATTGTACTAGAGGAATGAAAAAGCAAGTTGGAAAAAGTAAATTATTTACAAAAACAACACTTACTGAAATACAAGATAAAATGAGAAGTGCTTGTATTAAGTCATATAACAAGTTTTATGAGGTTAATACTAGACTAAAAGAAAAGCAAAAAGGTAGAAATCAAGACATCAATGTTAATGAAATGGGTAATTACAGAGAAATAAAGAAACAGCTAAAACAGAAAGAACAAAAACTTGAAAAAGCAAATAATCAAACGAAAATACTTGATAATTCTAGTAATGATATAAAAGAAATTTTAAATAACCTAAAATCTACTAAACTTAACAAAAATAATATGGTTATTTCAGACGAGGATGTCCAAAAAATCAAAAATTATACAAAAGATGTAAAAGATATAATCCAGACAGTAAGAAATGTAAATGACTTAAATATGGCAATTAAAGATTTTGAACACTCTAGCTTTGAAATAGAAAAAGAAAATCGCTCACTAAAATATGAAATAGAGCTAAAAGATAATGAAATCAGCAATTTAAAAAAGGAACTATCTACTAAAGAAAAGATTATAGGCAAGTTACAAACCGAAAAAGAAAAACTAAAACAAGAATTACAGAAATTCAAAGGCTTTTGGTATAGTATTATGAGCCATTTTCACAAAAGAATTTGCTATGATAAAGATAATAACTATAAAATTGTTAGTGATGACTTATATAAAAATGGCATATTTGATAGCAATGATAATGAAATCGCTAATAATATTTATAGAAAAGTAACTATACCAGACGAAAACAAGCAAAACAAGAATAAAAAGAGAAATAATGATACTAGATTTTAAAAGGAGGAAAAAGTTATGGATAATGAATTACCAAAAATAAAAATTGATGAAAGAACAGGCATTGAATATAATTTAGAGGGAGATTATTATATACCAAACCTAGCAATGTCTAAACAAGAAAAAATCACTTTAAATAAATATGGAAGAATGAGATTAAAATACTTGAAAGAACACAAGAAAGCTGATTATACTATAATGCTAATGAATGGGACATTAAGTACACACTTAAAAGAAATACAAGAAACAGCAGATAATAGAGTACAACAGATTATTAGTGAGTTAAGAGCTAAAAGCAATTTGACAGAAGATATGAAAAATACTGATATGCTTTATTGGGTTGGCACAATGAACGCTATTAAGGCACAAGCAGAAGAAATTGTTTTTAGTGAATTGATTTATAGTTAATATTGTAAAAAGCGAATGAAAATTTTTCTCATTCGCTTTAAAATTTCTATGATGATTTGATATTTATTATTTTTTGTTTCAAAATTTTTGATTACATTTGGGGTATCTCGTATATTTCGTTATATTGTTATGCATTAAAAACAATGTACTTTTTACCCATTATCATTACCTCTTATTTTAAAAGTTTTCGATTATCATTGTTAAAAAGTTGCCTATAATTATCATGCCATACTGTTAATATTCCATTGTTTAATCTTTGCATTTTCTTTATTTCTCTTGAAGCTATATATATATCTGTACTTGGATAATATGTTGGTTTTAATATTATTTCTGTTGATTGTCCTTTTACTATAAGTGCATTAGATTCAGCAGCTCCTAATCTCTTAGTATAATTTTTATATAATGTTGGACAATTAGCCTTTAGTAATGATGGTATATTAGAAAAAACGTATTTATCTATAATATCAAAAGCATAATATCCTGATAATGTTCCATCAAAAGGATTTACATATATATGATTAAAGAAATCAATGTCTATAATTGAACCATGTATTGTTCCAGATCCACCAATTTCTCTAACTTGATTAGAAACGATTTTTTGATATTTAGTATATTTCTCTAAAGGTTCTTTATTTAGCAAGATTTGACTATCCATATTATCGTAGTAATAATGAACATCTTTTACATTTAATGATTTTAATGCACCACCATTTAATATAGCTAAACCTCTTATAGATGGTCTAATAAAACAATAGTAACCGTTTTTTTTCAACATGAATATTTCGCCATCTCTATTATAATCCATTCCAATATTTTTTCCTCTATAAAAATCATTGTATTGAGTTTTTGTTATAGTATATATTCCATCTGCATAATCTGAAAACAAATCATAATCATACTCTATGCAAAAGGATTTAACAAAAGCAGTTTTATAATTATATCCTAATTGATTGTCTGCATATATTCTATATTCTCCATCGTCATAAAAATAATTTCTATGAGTATGTCCACTTACATAGACCCAATTTCTAACATATTCCTCTGATTTTGACCAATCTTTTTTTGAAGTATGCGTTAAAATAATAACATGTTTATCAGCAATACAAGTGGTTAATTTATCATATATTTTTTCAAATTTTTTAGTTTCATTTATTTCTTGTTCTCGATTTAGTGTATATCTATAAATACCATCATTAGCATTAAAATCATTATTGTATCCAGAAAATGCTATTCCTCCACTAATTACCAAGTTTGCCTTTTTTAATTTTTCTCTAATTGCTTTATCTGACAAGTTATTAATTTCTTCTTCTGAAATTTCTTCTAGCTTTTCTTCTTCAATATATAATAGGTTATTATGTATAAAATACATATCATTTGATATTATTAAATTCTTATAATTATTGATAATATCTTGTAATTTATGCCCAGCAAAATCCCATAATTCATGGTTTCCTAAAATAAATATAACTTTTATATTATATCTTTTTATTTCTTTTGACAATTCAGTAATAAACACTTTATAAAAATCATAGTTAGATGACACATCTCCACCTATTAAAAGAATCCTACTACTATTTTTCAAAATATTTATTATTATGTCTTTTATAGCAAATTCAATATCAAATATTGATTTACACTTTTGTAATCTATGCATTAAATGTATATCTGAAACATAAGAAACTCTTATATAACTATTATAATCGTTCATTGGTTCATTTAATAATAAATCCCTGCTTTCATTTAATACTAATTGTGTTTCTTTCTCATTATTTATCGTTTTTTCAAATGAAAGAAGATTATTAGAATTATTTAATATTTCATATTTCAATCCAAGTTTATCCATTATTTCAATTCTAATATGTGCATTATCAAAATTAATATCTTTAATATCTTTTAAATTTGAAAGACCTTCGCAAAAAATCAAATCAGCATTGCTCAAATCATTATGCAAATAATAAATATAATTAAAAAAGTATTTAAACCCTCTTTTTCTTTCAAGTAAAGTATTTCCGTTTTGATCTGTCCATTTTTGTAAAACCCAAAATTTTTCCGATTCATAATACTTATTTACTATATGTGATATTTTTGTGCTATCTAATGGTAATAATGTATTCTCATTTATTTTACAATTTTTTATATCTTCTTCTGAAATTACTGCTTTTGATAAATCACAATCAGATAAATTTCCATCTAAATATTCTATAAGTTCTTTAATATCATAGAAATACTTTCTAATTATAATTGGCCAATTTTTCCCTGTTATTTTATATGATTCTTCAATTATATAATAATTTGTTCTTATATCAAATTTGCAGTTAGTTTCTTTTGTATAATTATTATTGGCTATGTCATCTGCCAAATTCTTTACTTTCTTTATATATCTGCTAATCGTTGCTGGTGCTCGTACATTTTTATTGTAATTAATTGAATTTAACACTTCTTTTGCAGGAAAATATAAACACATCTTTTCTTCTGATATAATGTTCTCACAATTATTTATTGCATCCATCAAAATTTTAAATGCTTTTTTAGGTTTATCCTTAATGAAATAGTAGATAAGTATATCTTCAAAATAATATTCGTGATATTTGCTTTTTTTAAAATTATTTAGAACTTTTATTAACTCTTTTAAATTTTTGCAATCTAAAACTTTGTTAATCCACAATTTATTTTTTTCTTTTTTTAATTTTGCATTTTTAAATTCAGCATGTAAATTTTCTAATTCATTATCAAGACTATCATCTGCAATAGTATAATCTATAAAAGCATTATTCTTAATCTTATTAACATCTATTTTGTATTTTTTTACCTGTCTTGAAGTAAATTCACATTGATAGTAGCAAGACTTTTCATATATATTGCCTTTTAAATACTCATAATAGTCATCAAATAATTCAAAATTGTTTATTATTGTTTCTAATATACTATTATTACTAAAATCCATTATGTATTCTTGAACAAAAAATCTATTAAAAA
>CAZQJQ010000009.1:0-23534 GCA_964593045.1 uncultured Clostridiaceae bacterium | reverse complement strand
AATCACGTCATATCCTCTATGAGAATATACTCTCATTCCTGATTTTCTTTCAGCTTCTATAATATCAATATTATTTCTTAACTCTAATGGTATATCTTGATAATCAATATTTTTCTTTTTAATATTTTTTATTATTATAGATATTTCTTTATTCATAATTTTTCCTTCCTATAAGTTACTCTTAAAAAATACTCATATAGCTAAACAATATCATAAATTTACATTTTTCTCAATAAATTTCATTTAAAACTCTTGAATATTTATAAAAGTTATGTTAAATTTAAAATAATAAATTGATTGATATTTGTATCGGTCGTCAAGAGAGCCAAAAAAGTTGTAGATAACTACTTCGTTGGCACCAATTTATTTACATTCGGAAAGATCTATTTCAAAGTCATCATTATCTGTATTTTTTTTGTTTTTAAATTCATCTATTTTTCCATTACATTCAATAATTTTCTCAAATTTATTTTCTTCAATAAATTTATTTAAACTAATTTCATCACCATTAAAAATAGCTGTACCATTTATAGTCTCACTACTTTTTTTAAAATTTTCAAACTCCATACACTTTTCAATTTTTTTATTTAATTTTTGATTTCCCATATTAATATTATTAATTAAAAGAAAATATGTAACCATTACATTTCGTATAATACCACTCCTATATTTAATATATGATTGTATTTTCCCCTCAGGTATTGAGAAACACTTGGCATGCCAGTATATTCTATCACCTTTATATAAATTGTTAAAATATTCAAAAAAATATTGAGCAAATATAGCTATAATTTCATTAGAAAAATTAGACTTATCTGAATCTAGATCATCTATTAAGATATTAGGATTTGGAAATACAAAACTAATCTCATCAGACCCAAAAACACAAATACACGAATATCTTTTAGAAAAATATTTAGCAGAATTTTTCATTGCATAAGCAAAGCCACCATTATACTCATAAAATATATTTATTGATTTATTTTTAGTTACATCTTTTCCATCTAAGCGTATTACTAAAGGTTTTTCCTTGCTTACTCTCATTATATATTTCTTTTGAATTTGAAAAAAATAATTATTCCACATAAGTTCTCCTTTTATGCTTAAAAATATAATATATTATGCAAGTAGAGAAAACTCTACTTGCAATACATGATAAACTAAATACTTAGTTCTATAAATAATTTCGTGGATATGTTCCAATACAAAATATCATGTACATTACAATTATATATTAATAGTATAACTGTGTCAATACGTATGAAAAGAAAAAAACTCCGGAGTCCCGGAGTTTTAGTTTCTATTTAAAATTTATAGGTTTTGTTAAAAAATTTGCTATTGCTTCACAATCTTTGTTGAAAAGTTCCCATTGATTTGCCCAAAAACCTCTTTGTTCACTTTTTTCTGCAACTTCTTCTACTGCAGGTTTTAACATCAACTTTTTACCTCCAACTGTTATATCCACTGGTTGAGTTAAAAAATTTACTGCTTCATTTATATCTTGTTTAAATAAATCCCATTCATTTTTCCAAAATTCTTTCATAACCTTTCCTCCTTTGTATACCTATACTATCTATATTATACATGTTATAGTCCTTTTTTCAATAACAAAAATGTTTTTTTTAGGTTACAAAAATATTTCACAAATAAATATATTGTCATTTTTTACATTTGTTTTTACTTTTTATAACTCTTAACTCTTTAAAAAAATTTGTAAGTATATTTGAACATTTATCTTCTAGTATTCCCGTTTCATACTCCACTTTACTTAAATCTGCTATATCAAATATATTTACTTTAGATCCTACCGCTCCATTTTTAGGATCCATTGCTCCTATATACACCTTTCTTATTCTTGTCTGTGTTATTGCACCTGCACACATAAAGCAAGGTTCTAATGTAACATACATTTCACAGCCTTCAAGTCTCCATGCTTTCAATTTTTTACACGCCTTATTAAGGACTAGCATTTCTGCATGTGCAATACAATTTTTATTCTTTTCTCTTAAATTATGTGCCTTAGCAATTACAACACCATCCTTTACAATTATTGCACCAACTGGAACTTCTAGTTTTTTATATGCTTTTAATGCTTCTTCATATGCTATACTCATATATTTTTCTTTATTATCTGTGCTATCCAATTTAATCCTCCTCATTAAAAAAATCTTGTATTCCTGTAAATATACCCCACGCAATTTTATTTTGATAATTTTCCCCTTTTAACATTTCTGCCTCTTGCGGATTTGATAAAAATCCACATTCTACTATTACTGTAGGTATAGTTAAATGATCAATTATATATACTCCAGATATTGACATAGAAACTCTATCATTTTTAAACTCAATATTCTTTCCCAAATTAGTCTGTATTTTTTGTGCCAATAACTTGCTTCTTTCATTATCTTTTTGATAAAATGTCTGCCATCCTCTATATACAGACTCTGGGTACTTATTTAAATGTATTGATATAAATATATCTGCATCACTATTATTTCCTATCTCTACTCTGTTTTTTATATCACTTACTTTTTTATTTCTTATACTATCACTATCAGTAGAATATATCCCATTTTCATCACTTCTTGTAAGGATAACTTTTGCACCACTTTGCTCTATTAGTTGTTGTAATTTTAATGCAATACTTAGGTTAATTGCTTGTTCTGTAGTTGCATTAAATCCAACTGCCCCTTCATCTGGAAGTCCATGACCTGCATCAATTACAACTATTTTATTAGTAACAGGGAGTGCATTTGTAGCAAGTGTATTTTTACTATACTCTTTCTTTATATTCATTATTATACCACATAAAAGTAAAATCAAGCAAATAATAAAGCACATAAATACAAGTTTTTTTTGAAATACTGTTAATTTCATTAAATCACCTTGCTTATTTATATGCTTTTTTTATTGTTTATATGATACTATACTTATTATTCATTACCCTTTAGACTACTTACCATATCAACGTTCTTTACTTTTTTAGATAATATTCTATTTACTACTATTGATACAGTAAATGTACCAATAACTGAATAAACATATGAAAGAATATTTATTGTTGTACTTATGTCATAGTCATTTGACAATGCATATTTATATATATAAGCAGTTACTAAATATCCTAGTGGCATTCCTATTATAACCGAAATGATAGTTATCCAAATATTTTGTTGTAAAAATATTTGTCTTATTTTATTTGTTTTAAAACCAAGAACTTTTAGTGTAGCAAATTGATAATTTTTCTCTGCAAATGATAATGTTCCTAAATTATATATTATAACAGAACCAAGAATTGCTGCAGCAACTATAAGTAAAACCATCATAGTTCTCATGTTTTCTGTCATACTTTCCATACCTTCTACAGTTTTTTCTTTTTTTTGAATTATATTTACACCATCTATTTTATCAACATCGGATAAATCACTATTTGTATAAACTTCATCTGGCATATAATCAATCCCTAGTGTTTCTATATATGCTTTAGTTGTACATATACTTTGATTTTGTTGTACTTTATTTATTGCAACTATTTTTGCAGTATACCAATTATCATTTTCATAAATATGAAATGTAATATCATCTCCTACTTTTTTATTCAGCTTTTCTGCCAATTTTTTTGATATGGTTATACCATCATCTCTTAACTTTATATAATTATTATTCGAATCTATATATCTAATTAAACTATTACTATCATCAACATTAAGAGTAGAAATTTCTTTACTTTCATTGTTTTTTATATCAATAGTATATTTTTTTAAAGTATTATCTCCATATTTATCCGTAATATCTTTTAATTTTTCCTTAGTAATATCATCATTTAGTACTAATCTATAATTATAGTTATATATCATATCTGATTCGATACTAATATATTTATTCATAGAATCATAAAGTCCGAATCCACATACTATTAACATACAGCAACATGATATTCCTACAATGGCTGTAATACTCCTTGACTTATTTCTTAATATATCTCTTAAATTCCATTTTACTGAAAAATTAGCTTTTTTAAATATACCCTTGTCTAAATTTATATGTGATTTTCCCATATTTTCTAATTTAACATGAAGAATATCAGCTGGTTTTCCTTTTAACTCAGACTTACATGATAAATATGTAATAGCGCAAATTAGCAATACGAAAATTGCTCCAATTATATATGCATCATTTGGTATTGTAATACTATATTCCGGTATTTCATAAACCGATACTATCATATTCATAAAAAATAATCCTATTGTATGTGCTCCTACTACTATACCAAGCAATACAGCAATTAATGAAATCAATAATCCATAACCGATATATAATCTTGTTATTTTTCTATCTTTAAAGCCTAAAGCTTTTAATGTCCCTATCTCCACTCTTTGTTTTTTACAATTCTTCTCATAGTTGTAATAACTGATAAAATTGCTATTAATATAAACATAACAGAAAAAATACCTACATAAGTATCTCCTTCTTCTATTTCACCTTGATATACACTATGTGACAATAAATCATCTTTATCTGTTACAGCTGCAATTGATTCTATCTTTGTTTCTAATAGATTTTTTGTTTCCTGAATTTTACCTGTATCATTTATATCAACTAAGACATAATTAAAAATGTCATATGAAAAAGGATTCTCCTTAATTGATAAATATACAAACCCATAATCCTCATGTGTTGGAAATATTTCTGCTTCAGATTTTATATCATAAATATGATCTGGTATTAATATAAGTCCTAAAACCTTCTCTTTTAAAGTATAGTCTTTATAGTTTATCTCTATACTATCTCCTACTTTTATATCGTTATTTTCAGCAAAATAACTATCAAGCCATACTCCTGATTTATCAGCATCAAATTCTTCTCCATCTTCTACATAAAACTTACAAATATTATTACTTTCAATAAAGTTAACTTCTAACTGAGCCTTATTATCTGATACCATATTAGCTCTTATAGTAAGCTTTCTTTCAGCATTATTTACGTTTTCTGTTTTTTTAATCTCTTCTAGATCACTCTCAGTAAAATTTTCACCTGATATCCAAAGATCTGCAAAATTATTTTCTGCATAATACTTATTCATCACATTTTCCATTTCTACTATGTATAAACGAATTCCTGAATATACTAGCATTCCTAAAAATATCATTAAAAAAATTGTTAAAAATTGTGACTTGTTATTTTTTATATCTCTTATTCTTTTTTTAGATAAAATCATTACCACTTCACCTCATTTATTTCTTTTGGTTTTTCATTCTTAACAATACTTTCTACTTTTCCATTTTTGATATTAATTATAGTATCAGCAATTTCTGAAAATAGCACATTGTGCGTTACAATTATAACAGTATTTTGATTATTATTTTTATCACATTGTTTCTTTAATAATTTTAAAACTTCCATTCCTGTTTTTGAATCTAAAGCTCCAGTTGGTTCATCACACAAAAGCAGCTTTGGATTTTTAGTAACAGCTCTTGCAATAGAAACTCTTTGTTGTTCTCCTCCTGATAATTGGTTTGGAAATTTATTCTCATGATTTGAAAGTCCAACTTCTTTTAAAATTTCTTTACTGTTTAAGGGTTGTTTTACAATTTCTTTTACAAGTTCAACATTTTCAAGTACAGTAAGTGTTGGAAGAATATTATAGAACTGAAATATAAACCCAATATTTTCTGCTCTAAACTCTGTAAGTTGCTCTTCGTTATATTTAGATATTTCTTCATTATCAATAAAAATTTCTCCTTTTGTAGGAGTATCCATACCACCTATTAAATTTAATAAAGTAGATTTCCCTGCCCCTGATGGTCCAAGAACAACAACAAACTCTCCTTTTTTAATTTCCAAATTAATGTTATCAATTGCCTTATACTCCTTTTCACCTGTCTTGTATATTTTGCTTACGTTTTTAAATTTAATTATATTATTCATACTTCCTCCTTTATATGAAACTTTTTTCACATTTTATATAATACATCATATGTTTTAGAAAGTCAAGAAAATATGAATTTTTTTTCATGTTTTCTTGACTTTTTTTTATATTTAGTATATTATATACTCATGGAGGTATTCATATGGCAACAAAATCAGATATTAGAGAACCTAAGCAAAAACGTTCTATAGATAAAAAAAATAGAATTATACAAAAAGGTTTTGAACTTATATGTAAAAAAGGATACTATAATACAAATACTGTAGACATTGCCAAAGAATCTGGAGTTTCAACCGGAATAATATATCAATATTTTAAAGATAAACACGATATATTATTAGAGGGGCTAAAAACATATTCTGACTCATTGTTTAATCCAATAATAGAAGTATCCAAGCAGACTCTAGATAAAAATAACCTTAAGCAAACAATACAGAATTTAATTAATTTATTTATACAAAATCATAAGCTATCTAAAACAGCTCATGAAGAACTAATGGCCATATCACATCTAGATAAAGAAGTTGCAAATATTTTTTATGCAAAAGAATTAGAAATAACTAACTTACTAACTAATCTTTTATTAGAAAAAGGATTTAATAACAAAAATTTAAAAGAAAAAGTTCATACTAGCATGCACTTAATAGATGATCTTTGTCACGAAATTGTCTACCACAGGCATAAAAATATAGATTACTCTAAATTAAATGATATAACAATAGAAGCAATTATTCATATTTTAAAATAACATACTCTCATATCATAATAATATGACATGAGAGTATTTATTATATAAAATAATATATAATTGTTAATATAATAACTCGAATAAACTTACCTAAACATAATGATATAACAAATATTGGAAGCAACGCTCTTGTCCAAAAAAAGTATATACTATTTACTTCTTTTTGTTTATTATCATCTAAATATTTTTTTAAATAATTTGATGCCAGCTTTGTTGAATTAAAAACTGCATGTAATTCTAATAAATATCTTACAAATAAATTTAATGCAATTATTACAATATATCCCATTATATATTCATATTTTAATTTATGAATAATACCAATTATTAGTAGCAATACAAAAGATAAAATTTCTAAATTTGATAATATGAAATTTATAACTTGCAAAACTTTTGATTGTATAGAATGTACACATTCATGAGCTACTAAACAAATCCTTGCAAAATTTGTTTTAACTTTTTTCCTATTTGATAAATATATCGTATCATTTAAAAAAACATAATAACTATTTTTTAATCCGCCATCAAGTATAACTTTTGTCTTGCTATTATTAATGTCTTTTAATATCTCAAGTGCACAGCTTTTATTATCTGGAAGCTCTGATATTATATTAACTATTCTTGTATTTTCTTCTGTCCCTTTTTTTAAATATTTTAATTTCTTAATAATATTCATTAGAACTCTATTATCTCCTTTATTCCATCTGCTATTATTTTTTGCATATCAGCAAGAAGTACATCTAATCTTATTTCTGATTCTAGTAATTTTTTTATGTCTTCATTTTGTATTAATTTATTATAATCCTTTTGTAATTTTAATTGTTTTTCTTCATTTATTTTTCCAGTATTTATATATTCTATTTGATGTTGTCTTTGCTCATTTTTAAATGTTTTTAATGCTTCAAATTCACTACTTTCTTTTTTTATTTTATCTTTCTGTTTAATATATTCTTTATATTCCTCTGTTTCTTTAAAACTTCTTACTAAATTATGTACATTGTCGTAAAAATTCATTTCTATCACCAATTCCCTTCATATAGATTATACACTAGAAATATAAAAATTCCAATAGTTATTTTATTTTTAATATAAAATAACTATAAATTTAATTATAAATTATAAATTAAATATTACTATTAAAAAAAAAGAGAAACTTTTAACTCATTTGAAAAGCTTCTCTTTTTTATTTATTATTTGTTTATTATTTTTTATTTCATTAATTCTTCAATTCTTTCTTTTTCATCTATTAATGAAGTATATTCTGTTTTTGTAAGATAAAGATCATCTTGGCTATATGCTTCTTCTACTTTATCTATAGTATATAACTCTCTACTCTTATCTTTTTTAATATCTGAATATATTACAACTGGTTGATTTATAACCATATTAGTTGAAGATTTTTCACTTGTCACTTGTCCTTTTCTATCTTTTACAATTGTTTTTGTTTTTGTAAATTTTATATCTCCTATAACACTTATATCAGATTCGATAGTGTTGGCACTACCATAAAAATCACCTAATGAATAAATTGCATATACATGGTTAGAACTATCACCAACTTCATATATATCTTCTGATTTTTCTTTTACTACAGAAGAGCCCGTACCAAATACTACATTTACCCCTTCTGAAAAAAGTTCTTCTACTATTTCTTTTTGATCTGCTGTAACCATTGTTGATTCATCAGGGATACTAAGATACGCAATTACATAGTCAACATTATTTTCTTTTAAATATGCCATATCTTCTTTTAATTTTGTGTTCGTATATATATTTAACATATTAGATGTTTCTGTAGTTATTTTAACATTACTCTCTGTTAAATATGAAAGCATTCCTATTTTTATTTCATTTTTGGATATTATTACCGGTAAAGATTTATCCGAATTTGTTATACCTACTTGATTTATCTCATATTCCTCTAAAGTTTTTATTGTATTTGTAATTCCAGTTTTAGTTTTATCATAAATATGACTTGTAGCCGTTGCAACATTCGATACTCCTAATTCTTTTAGCATATCAAGTATTTGACTTGGACTATTATATGTACTAGCATTACTATATGACAAAGCACTTCCAGCAACTGGAGTATTTAAGCTTGCAACTACAACATCATAATTTTTAAGTATTTCTTTTACACTATCTAAGCCCTCTAAAAAGTCATATGAACTTCCTGTTTTTGCTGCGGTTATTGCTGATGAAGTTGCATATACATCTCCGAGTGCTGCAAGCTTTAATTCATACTTTTCTGTTTCTTCCTTATCTGCTGTTTTAGAAGTAATAAATCCCATTACCTTATATGCTGCGTTATATACCCAAACTTTACTTTTATCTACTTTACCTATAGTATATCCTACAAGCATAACCAACTGATATGCAACAAGCACAAAAAGTACTGACCATATAACAAACCTAAATACTGATTTAGATGAGTTTTTTGATTTGTTCTCAGTATACTCTCCTTCATCATAATCGTATTTGTTTTTTCCTATTTGTTTCCCTAGTCTTCTACCCATAATATTCTCCTTTTCTCATCAAGGATATTATACTACATATTTTGACACATTTGCAACTGCATATCAGATAATTTTTCTTTTTTTGCATTAATTAGATTAGTAATATTTTGTACTGTCTTACTTTGTCTGTTAGTGTCTTCATCTAAACTTATTCCTCTTTGTAAATTAGATATTTTTTTAGATATAAAATTAATGCTGTCTATATCCATATTATCATATGCTGTTTCCCAGTTACTCACCATTTCTTTTATTTTATTTGTTTTTTGCATTATATTATCTACACCACTTTTTAATTTTTTTAAGAAATTCCCTGAGTTAATATAGTCTTTTACTTTATTAAAAAACTTTGTTATTATATCTCCCATTAAATTATTTTTTACATATTTACTTGCTACCAGATCAATTGAAGTTGTAAGAAACTTTCTAAGGCCGCCTTTTAATGCAACATCAGTTAACTTAGTTATATCTTTTATAACAGTAATAGGAGTACCCAAAAACTCTAATCCTTCCCTTATACTACTGCTTACAACTGTTTTTAATATTTTTTTAAAATCTTTTGTTTTAAATGCATCTTTTGCATCATATAATACGTCTTTAATATTCTGTGAAATTGGCATTGCTTTTATAATATAATCACTTGCTTTGTCTAAACTTTTAGTTAATATGTTTTCTAAATCTTTTTTAAAAGCTATATTTTCTATATCAAGCTCTACATCAACTTCTTTTTCTTTTATTAGATTTTTTGATTCATCTAAATTCATTTCTATTTCCATAATTATTCCTCCATTTTATTTAATTTAATAGCCATATATATTGTTGCAATATATGACAAAACATTTACATTTATTATTATGACACCCATTGTTGTTTGTGTTATTATTTTAAAATATTCTTCATTTGCAAATACAAATGAAAACATCATATAAACATTTATTATAACAAGAATAACAAGTACTAATTTTGAAGAATACGATTCTTGTTTTTCTTTTTCTCTATACGTATTTTTTTTAATAAATATATTAATATATCTTTCTAATAATTTTGAAAAATCACCTCCGTTTAAATAACAAAATTGTAAAGATGATAAAAATCTTGAAATGCTTGGAATATTAATATCCTTTTTTAATCTTTCAAAAGAATCATAT
Organism: uncultured Clostridiaceae bacterium; assembly: GCA_964593045.1. Classification (GTDB taxonomy): domain Bacteria; phylum Bacillota; class Clostridia; order TANB77; family CAG-465; genus JAOAHC01. The sequence continues at coordinate 13,196 of CAZQJQ010000009.1, read as the reverse complement.
ACACTGATTCCTTTTTTTACAGATAAATTAAATCTTTCAATATATTTTTCTAATACTCCCTCTACCTTAGTATTATAAAAAGCATATATTATATCATTACTAGTAGTAGTGTAATTCTTTAAATTTATTATATATGATGGAAATAAATTTACTATTTTTTGTTTTTTTAAATATACAAGATACTTTATAATATATGATGGAATAAAAAATACAAAAATAGCTAAAATAACTGCAGTAGAAAAAACATTTAAAAATTTTATTATAATAGAAAAAACCGCGAATGATAAAATTATGCTAAGAATAAATATTGTCGTAATATTTACATATTTTATGTTATATTTTATAAAAACATCTTCTAATTCTTTTAGATCACTTTTTAAATTACTATATATTCTAGTTAAATACAGTCTCTTTTTAATATTTTCTTTCTCCATTTTAATATTATCTACTTCTATATAATCAAATTTTATTCTAGTTATTATATAATATATTATACCTATATTTATACTAGATATTAGTAATGCAATTATATTTTTAATAATAGTGTTTTCTAACATGTTTTTTCACCTTTTTTTCTTAAGTTTTTATCATTACAATATATGTGCATACCTATATGTTTTTCATTTGAATGATTAATTTTTTCAAACTTAAACAAACTTATATATTCTATTTTATTTTCAATGTCATCATATACCACCTGTATTATCTCTACTACTAAATAATCATTTAAAAAAATTATATAATCTATACTACTTACAAGCATTTTTTTAACAAATTCCTCTTTATATTGTTGGGCTTTTATATCTCTTTTTACTAGAGTAACTAATCTATCAACTGTATTTTTTGCACTATCAGAATGAACTGTAGCAAGACCCATATGACCAGTTGAAATCGAATCAAAAAATACCGCAGTCTCCTCTCCTTTTAATTCTCCGATTACAATGACATCATTACTCATTACTAAAGAATGTCTTGTTAATTTTTCTAAATTAACCTTTTTTGTTTCATCTCTATTTAGTAATATTTCTCTTTGTATAATATTTTTATTTGAAAAACTAAGTTCAATTGTTTCTTCATTAGTAGTAATAGCAACCTCATCTGGAATTTTATCTATAATTGCTTTAAGCAAAGTAGTTTTTCCACTACCTCCTTTTCCCGATAATATAATATTTTTTCTTAAATTTATTGCATTTAATAAAAATGTATATATATCTCCATCAATCATGCCATCCTTTACAAATAACGTTTCTAAATTTACATCCTGATTATACCTATGTATTCGAATAACAATGCTTGGACTTATGGCATTAACAGGAAAGATTCCTGCTTCTATTCTCAGATTATATTTTTTATCACTTATAACTATTATGGGGGTCTCATAATTTATATTGCCACCATTTTTTAATACACAATACCTTACATATTCATTAAACTCTTTTTTATTAACAAAATGTTCATTTGTTTTTTCCCATATTCCAAGCCTCTTTACATATATATTATTATATGATACCGCCCTTATATCTGTAATTTCATCATTTTCTATATACTTTTGTAAAATATGATATCCAAACATTTTATCAATTACTTTTATTTTTATCTCTTCTATTTTTTTAGTATCATTTATTTTATTTGTATTAAAAATATATTCATCTATCTTTTTTTCAATTGCCTCTTTATCTTCTTTTTTTACAAATTCAAGATAATTATCAGTTATATATCTTTGAATAGTATCAACATCCAAAACATTAATGTTTTTATTAAAATTATTTACACTACTATCAAATGTTCTTTGCTCCATACTTTTATTATTTTCTCTAAAAGGATTAATTACCATTTAGCACCTCTTTTCTTTTTCTTAAAAATATATTTGCTAAAACACTTGATTTTATATCACTTTTTTCTTTTTGTATATCAATTCCTATTATATCTAGAACCTTTTTTATATCTATTTTTTCATTTATCTTATTTGTGGCTCCATTTAAATACCCTTCAATTTCTTCATCATATATAACATTTAATACACAATTATATTCATTTAATAAATTTTCAATTTGAATACTTTCTAGTGAATTTTTCTTTACCTTATTTATAACAAGATAAATCCTTGATTTTGCAACTCCCCATAAATTAGTTATAAGCTCTAAATATTTTATTGCTTGCCTTATACTAATATAGTTTGGATTAACAACAAAAAGTATTTTGTCTGATGTTTGTAATGAATATTTTACTACATCTAAAAATGGAGATGCTGGTAAATCAATCATTACTAGGTCAAATTCTTTTAAACATCTATCATATATTTTGTTATAATGTGAGGTACACAATTTGTTTTGACAATCATATATACTGCTATTATTAGTAAGGTACGAAACATTTGATAATCGCTTAGAGGTATACATATAATCAGATATACTATTTGACATCTTGTCCTTATCTATATCTTCTACTAAATTTAATAAATTACATTTGTTGTTATCAATATCATTTAATATGTCAGATGCCGGATTTAGAATATCCATGTCCAAAAAGCATGCTTTTAAATTTAGTTTTAAAGCTAAATTTTTAATTAACATATTTGAAATATATGTCTTTCCTGCTCCACTTGTACCGAAAACCGATATTACTTGCTTGGTTACAATTTTAGTACTAGGATATATTGCTCCATTTTCACAGACCTTGTTTTTTAAACTATCATCTTTACTTTCAACATATTTATATACTGTTACTTTATTATTTAAAATAACATTTTTTAAATAGCCAATATCAACACTTTCTGCCTCTATTATATTAAATACTTCATTTGCAAAAAGAAACTCCTTATATTCATTATCTAAATGTTTTACAAACATTATAATCCTAACATTAGGATTTGCCAGTTTCATTTGTTTTATATATGTATGTCTTGTAAGAGAACCATTTAAGGTATCCTTTGTTATAACAAGAGGGGAATCTTCTTTCTTTGTATAGTTACATAAGTATTCTATAACTCCTTCCATATATGATATATCATGATCATACACACTTCCTTGAAATTGATTACATATTGCTTCATAAAGTTTTACATTTTCCATTGCTACTATTATTTTCATTTCTTCCATCTCCTTACATTATTTTTAATTCACTATCATTTGCTTTAATATTTATTTTAATATAATTATTTTTAAACATTATAATTGCTTGCCCCTTATCTAATCTATTTATTTCTGATATAACATAATCAGTAAGCAATCCTATATTTTTTAAATATTTAATATCTGAGTACTCTAATTTAAAAAACACTTTAAATTCTGTATTATTTAATATGCTTTTCCCGTATGTACCATTTTCAAATTCAAAAAAATCTGAAATATCTTGTGTTACACTCACAATTCCTGCATTTAATTTTCTTATTGTTTTATATAAAGTAAAAATATCCTCTGCAAGACTATAATTACTAAAAGAACCTATATATTTCCATATTTCATCTATATATATTAATGTTTTCATATTGTTGTCTGTGTTCTCCACATTATCAACCATATAACTTAATTTATCTTTAATCATCTGCAAATTTTCTTTTATAACAATAGAAGATATCTCTTTTTTAAGGGAAGATAAATCAAAAACTAGAAGATTATTTGAATCAATATCTACATTTGTATATCCTGTATACAAGAAGTTTTGCTCTATAACATTTTTAAATTTAATTAAAAAATTGTTATAATTCTTTTTTTCTTTCACACTTTTAATACTAATTACTTTTTCTTCTAAAATGTTATATAGATCTATAATATTAGGAATATTTTCTTTTTTCTTCATTGTTTTATTAATATATATTTTATCCATATTATCTACTTCATATATGCTGTTTACATCGTTGTTGATTTGCTTTTTGGCATATGCATTAACTATCCCTTCTTTTATATATTCATTTTCTTCATCTGTAAATTCTGTAAAATTATTTAGATAGTTCATTACTCTATTTATCTTAGTTTCAAAAAACTTTTCTTTATATTTATATATATGTTCTTTAGAAATATCCAAAATATTTATACCACTATCATTATTTGAGTACGAAATACATATTCCAGATAAACTTTTACATAATTTTATGTATTCCCCTTCTGGATCAAAAATATATTGTTTTTTTCCCATAATATAATTTCTAATAATATTTAATTTTGTAAAAAACGATTTGCCAGAACCACTACTACCTAATATATACATATTTGCATTTAAATATTTTTTGTCAAATACATCTATATTACAAACTTTTCCATCTGTTATGTTATACCCAAACATAATTCCATCCATATCAAAAATATTACTTGTACAAAAAGGATAAATATTAGCAACGCTTGATGTTGTAAAATTTCTAGAATTACTATTTTTTATCTCTTTTGGTAAATTAGAAGGTATAATAGTAAATTTATATGCTTGAAGTTGTCTAAAATTTGCATAATTTACACTTATTTGTTTAGAATATAACACACTTTCAATATTTTTTAATATAGTATATAACTCCTCAACTCCTCTCTTTACATTAATATATATTGTTATACCAATATACACGTTATATATTTCTTCGTTATTAATTTGAATTTCATATCTTAACTTTTTTGCATCGTTAGTTGTTTTATCTAGTATGTCAATATCTTGTTGATTTGAATTTATAGTCTTAAGTTCAGAAGACGATGATGCAATGTTATATGTTAAGTCTTTTAAAACTTTTTTAGTGTCTTGTTTGCTTATATATACAGCCATATCATATTCTACATCTTTAGGAATGCTTGAAATAACCTGCATAAAATCTGCACTTTTAGGATAATCATAAAATATAACAGAAGAAAGAATCTTATCATCTATTAATATATATCTAAAGTTGCTATTATCTATAACAGATGGATATTTTATATCTAACATATTTTACTACCTACCTCCTCTTTATTTATGCTTTCATATAACACATTTAAGATTTCTTCTTCTTTTGTTATCTTGTTTACTGTACATCCCGTTTTAGCTAACGAGTAGATTACTTCATCTATGGTATTTTTTTCTTTTTGCTCGTATTTACTTAACACAACTATATAATATTTAGTTATGTATATATTCTCTGATAAAAGTAATTTTTGCATATTTAAAATATACTCATTATATATATTTGTAGCTTTTTCTTTTAATTTGTTATTTTTTTTATTCATAATATAAATATATTTTGTAACATCTAATTTTTTATTTGTTGCAACAATTTTAAAATCAAAATTTACTTTTCTTAAAAATTCAATATATTTAGTTAAAATTTTATCCACTATTTCTTCCGTTATGTTTATAACATTTATAGGTAAAATTTCATAAACATTTAATACATATTTATTAGTCTTATCATATATATACAAACAGTCCTTTTCTTTTTTTAGGCTATATATACTAGCAACATCTAAATATTTCTGTCTAATTTCTTTAATTTTTTGAAAACTCATTTTTTATCACCTCTTTTTCAAAGTTTAGTAACTTAAGTAATTTTAAATGCATATAATTATTATATAAATAAAAGGGGGTATTTTTTATGAATAACATGAATAATTTAAACAACATTTTAAATCCAAAACTTATAGAACTTCTATCAAGTATTGACAAATCAAAATTTGAACAAGTTAGTAGAATGGTAAGTAATATGTCACCTGAAGATTTAAACAACTTAGTATCAATGCTTAGTAACAATCAAAATAACAATACAGATTGTAACAAATAAAGGTAATAGATATGGAACAAAACCAAGAAAATAACATGAATAATAGTACAACACAAAATGACTTGTTCGAATTAATACAAAACATACAAAATAAACTAAACATACAAGATAGTACAAACAAAGAAAATACAGATGAAACAGCTAATACACAACAAAAACAACAACAAACACAAGAGAATCAGAATAACTTTGATTTTTCAAAATTATCTAATATTTTAAGTAATCCAAATATATCTAATATGTTAAACGGATTAAAAGGAAACGCAACATACAACGAAAAAAAAGAAATAAATGAAGAGGATTCTCAAAATACAAATGAATTTAACATAGATATAAATACTATTTTAAAATTACAAAAAGTTATGGCATCAATGAATAAAAAAGACCCAAGAAAAAATCTTCTTATTTCCCTTAAACCATTTTTAAGGAAATCAAGGCAAGATAAAATAAATGAATACATAACAATACTTAGTTTAAGTAATGCTTTTGAGATTTTTAGTGAAAAAGGTAGTGATTAGTATGAAAAGATATGATTATTACAGAAATAGTTTGTATGGTTATCCACAATATGGATACAATCCTACCTTTAATCCTTTTTATACAAAAAATTACTACAATAATTTAAATAATTATGAAAAAAACAGCGAAAAAACAATCGATAAAAGTAATGAAGAAACTGCAAATAATAGCTATACAGCAAAAGAAGATATATCAAGTTCTAATGATACAAAAAAGAAAAGTTATAGATTAGGCCCTATTAATGTAGAAGATAATAGAGTATCAGCCTTTGGATTTTCTTTTGCTTTAGATGATTTAATTTTAGTATTCCTTGTTCTTTTTTTATTACTAGAAAATTCTTGCGATTATATACTAATAATCGTTCTTGGTCTGATGTTATTTGATATAACAACAAGCTCATTGGGTGATTTTAATATACTTAAAAAATTAGGACTTTTTAGTTAATCCATACTTTTTATAATATTCAACTAACAATTTATCAATTTCTGCACTTGTATTATATATTTCATCATATGAGCAATTTGATAAAATCTGATTCTCTAATTTTAATTTTAAAGTTTTAATTTTTTGCTTTAACATTAAACCATCTCCTTTGCAAAATACTATATCATTTTTTGACACAGATGTCAATAAATCTGGCCTAAAAATCGACCGCAAGTTTCGACAAAAAGCAACATCTAGGCCAATAATTGCTATATCAGCTCTACATAATTTAGTATGTTCCACAATGGATAAATTATACAAAAAAACAACTTAAATCATCTTTTTTAAATAATTTAAGTTATCTTTAAACCTTCTAATTTTACTTTTTAATTAAAATTTTATTTCAAATTAATCTTCTTTAGAATTTACAATTGACACTACTCTTTTTTTGTTATCTAAGCCTTGTAAAAACTCTTTTATATCTTTTTCAGTTATACTCTCTAATATATCTATATCTTTATAAAAGTCATTTTTAGTTAAAATATTTTCTATTATCATCCTATAACTACCACTTATATTGTCAGTATCTAAAAATCTATTTCCAATTTTTTTCTTTTTCAAAATATCAAACATTTCTTTATTTACTTCTATATTTTTTATATATTCAATGTATTTAAATAAATTGTCTTTAAGTTTTGGCATATTTGTAGAATATCCTAATATTAAAATATGTGAAAAATTTTTACCTGATTCAAATATGAAATTCATATTATCTTGCAATATCTGTAGTTCATACTGTTCTTTATAGAAAGAGGAAAGCTTTGAAAAATACATTTCATCTACTATTTCTGATATTATTGTCTTTTTTAATGTTTCTTCTTTTGATTCTGGTTTTAATTTATATCCTACACATATTTGAGGTGTGTATACTTCCATATTTCTTTCAATTTGTTCTTTATATATCTCTTCAGGCTCTTCTTTTTCAAATGTTTTTATTTCTCTTTTTTCTGATTTTATTTCATATTTTTTTAATTCATCATCTATTAAAGATATCGTATTTTCCACATCTACATCTCCTATTACAATATAGAACATATTATTTAGTGAATAAAATGTGTTATAACAAGTATATAGTACGTCTTTATCAATTGTTGCTATACTATCTATAGTCCCTGCTATATCTACTCTTATAGGGTGATACTCATACATAGCTCTTAATGCATTAAAATATACAACAAAATTAGGATCATCATCATACATTGATATCTCTTGACCTATTATTCCTTGTTCTTTTTCAACATTTTCCTTTGTAAAATATGGTACTTTAACTAAATTAATTAGCATTCTTATACATTCTTCAAAATCTTTTACCGTTTCAAAAAAATATACCGTATGGTCAAACGATGTATATGCATTTGATGACACACCTTTTTTAGCAAACATATCAAGTGCATTTTGGCCTTCTTTTTCAAATAATTTATGCTCTAGAAAATGTGCGACTCCATTTGGTACAACAACTCTTTCTTGAGTATTAATATCTATGAAATCATTGTCTATAGAGCCATATTTCGTACCAAACATTCCTATTTTTTTCTTAAATCCTTCTTTTTTTAAAATATATACTTCTAGTCCATTATCTAATTTTTTAAAATAAACTTTTTCGTTTAACTCATTGTTTTCAAATACTTCTGTTTTACTCATTGTTCCCTCCTCCTAAAAGATATATTGTTTGCAATTTTACTTTTTTTGCTACTTTTTGTACATCTTGTAATGTTACTTTTTTTATCTCTTCTATCATCTTTTCTAATGTATATTCATCATCTTGGTACATAAGCATATTACATAAAAGCAACTTTGCTCTTGCAAGTTTTAAATCATACCACTCTAACAAGTCAGATATTAGAGATTCTTTTGCAGCATAAAATTCTTCTTGTGTTACTTTTCCCTCTTGTATATCTTCTATTTGATTTAATATAACTTTTTTAGCTCTCTCATAGTTTTTCATATCTATCCCTGCATATATTATAACAATACCTTTATATCTATAATATCGTGACCTTACTGTATATGCTAAAGATTCCTTTTCTCTAAAATTTTGGAATAATTTTGAACTTGGTGTTTCTCCAAGTATTGCATTAAACATACTTAAAGAAAAAGTGTCTTCTTTTTTTACATCCTCTATATTAAATCCCATTGTTATTACACTTTGAACTATCTTAGCTTCTTCTTTTACTTCTTGTATTTTTGATTTTCCTTTTGTAGTAAAACTAGTACCTTCTTTTAGTTTAGTATAGTCTACATTATTATCCATTTTTTCTTTAAATTTTTCTTCTACTTTCTTATCTATATCATCATATCCATCTAAATTTCCTGTTACAATCACACTAAAGCAACCCTTTTTTATAATTTCCATATATGTGTTATATAAGGACTGTTTAGTAACATTTTTTAGATCTTCTTCTCTACCATAAACATATACTCCAAATGGCTCGTTTTCACATAATAACTCTTCTGTCTTTATAACCCCATACCTTAATTTTTCATCTTTTCTTTCATTTATCTTTTGCTCTATAAAAGCAATTTCTCTTTCTACTACATTGTTGTCAAAATCAGAATTGCTATCAGCTACTCCAAATATTGTTGTATATAGAAAGTCTAAACATTTATCTAATACATCTTCATTATCTATATACTTTTTGTTTACAAATTCTATTCTAAACTCCATATTATATAGGTCACCTATTTTTTCAACATTTGCATCAAACCTAGCTCCATATAGACTTGCAAGGTGTTTTTCCATTTCTTGATATGAGCCAAATTTTTTATTTGTCTTTGATAATATACTGCTAATTATTGCATATTCTACTACTTTTTCCTTTGTTATATTAAAAGACAAATTACAAGATATCACTATTCCTTTAAATTTATTGTCATTTATTTTAAAAACATTTTTCATAACTTTCCTCCACATACAAATAAAAGTCAAGTGTTACTCGACTTTTACTACATTTAATTACAATTTTGATAACATTTCTTTTACTATATCACTAACTATTTTCCCATCTGCTTTAGCTTGAGTTTTAGATCTTAAGGCTTGCATTATCTTACCCATATCTTTCATACTAGTTGCTCCCGAATTTTTTATTTCTTCTATAACCATCTTTTTTATCTCTTCTTCAGATAATTGTTCTGGTAAATATTTAGATAATATTTCAATTTCTCTGTTTAAATCAGAAACTATATCTTCTCTTCCTGCTTTTTTATATTCCCCTATTGATTCTTTTCTTTTTTTAACTTCTTTTGAAATTATTACAATTATTTCATCATCTGTAAGAACTTTCTTATCATCTTTTTCCACTTGCAGTATTGCCGCTCTTAACATTGTAATAGTATTTTTTCTTAATTCATCTTTTTTTATCATAGCATCTTTTAACTCTTTTAACAATTCCTCTTTCATAACTTTCCTCCCATATATTATTATTGTATATTTAAAAATATTTATTATACATTTTTAACTGTTATTTTTTGTTTTCTTCATGTTCTTTTAATTTACTATCCTTGTTTTCTTTGTTTATAACCCCAATAATGATGAATATAACAATAGAGATAATAAGTAAAACGAATTTCCAAATATCTGCTGAAACTATTGTTACAGCAAGTATACTTAAAATACTTGTTATTCCATATAGTACTAATACAGATTGCCTTTGACTATATCCTCTTTTTAACAATCTATGATGTACATGTCCACCATCTGGATGAAGCATTGGTTTATGGGCTACAAATCTCCTAACCATTGCGAATAATGTATCAAATATTGGAACTCCTAAAACAAGTATTGGAGCTATTATTGCAAGCATTGTATATCCTTTTGCAAAACCAAGTATTGACACCGTTGCAAGTGTAAAACCTAAAAAATTAGAACCTACATCTCCCATAAACGTTTTTGCTGGATTAAAGTTATATGGTAAAAACCCAAGAGTTGCTCCAACTAGTGCAGCTATTATAATCATAGCTTCTAAACTTGCTGAAGTAGTAACAAATATAGCAAGAAGAGCAATTGAAGATATAGCAGATATTCCAGCAGCTAATCCATCTAATCCATCGATTAAATTTACAGCATTTGTAACCCCAATAACCCAAAGTAAAGTTATGGGATAAGCTAAAAATCCAAAATCAATTACATCTGCATATAAAAATGGAATCTTAATTCCAGAAATTGATACACCAAAAATATATATAACACTTGCTGCTATAAGCTGAAATATAAATTTATACCTTGCCCTTAAATTTATCATATCATCTATAAATCCCATTAAAGCTATGACAAAAGCTCCAATTACATATCCAACAAACTTCTCATCTAATGCTATACTTGGAACCATTTTTGTAAAAAAATAATAAATACCAAGTGTAACAAACATTGAAATAACAATTGCAACTCCACCTATTCTTGGCATTGCACCTTTATGTATTTTTCTCTTATCTTTTGGAATATCAACAATTCCATATTTTTTTGCTAACTTTATACTAAGCGGTGTTATTAAAAAACAGAGAATAAAAGCTATTGCTATTAACCCATATATTACAATATTAACTATCATATCTGTATTCTCCCTTTTTATCCATATTCTCCAATGCAGATATTTTTTGTAATCTTCTCTCATGCCTTCCTTTTTCAAACTCAGTATTTAAAAAAGTATCAACCATTTCATCAACATTTACTATATTATTAGCATATTCAGTTCTAGCACCAAAACAAATAACATTTGCATCATTATCTTTTCTTGACATGCTTGCCATATATTTATCAGTACATAGTGCTGCACGTATTCCTTTTATTTTATTACATGCAATAGAAATACCAATGCCAGAACCACATATTGCAATACCTAAATTATCACTATTTTTTAATACTTCAGTACACACCAAATATGCAATATCAGGATAATCATCACCATCTTGATTTTCAAAATCAGAAATATCATAATATCCTATATTTTTTTTTTCAAAAAATTGTTCAATCCTCTTTTTTAAAACTACACCTGTATGATCCGATCCTATTATAACCATAATATCCATCCTATAACTTTTCTATTAACTTATCAATATTACACACAATTTTCTTTGCGCAATCAGTATAAACATCCTTATCAAATCCCCAAGGATCATCAATATCTAAATATTCTTCTTTAGGTTCAGCAAACTCAATTAAAGTATATACCTTACCAGAAAGACTAGGATATTTCTGAATAATTATTCTCTTCTGTATCTCAGTCAAAGTAAAAACAAAATCATAATCTTCAATATCAGAAACAACAATATTAGTCGCTCTATGATTTTCCATATTTACACCATACTCTTTCATAACTTGAATAGCATTCTGTGTAGCAGGTTGTCCGTTTTCAGCATTAATTCCACAAGAAGATATCAAATACTCATCCTCTGTGTTATTATCATATACCTTTTTTTGCATATAATAATGTGCCATAGGACTTCTGCAAATATTTCCCGTGCATACGAACATAACTTTTTTCATTTTAATCCCTCTTCTTCACGTTAATATATTAACACAAATACTAAAATTTGTCAATGGAATTGCATATTCTACACCTTTTTTACATATTAATACAAAAATGGTACCAACATAAATGCCAGCACCTTTGACACTTACGTGCCATTTTTATTCCAAGTTTTTTATCAAAAAAAATTTAACTTTCTTTTACAGTTTTTTTGCAATGGTATTACATTCATCTATAGCAATTTTTTCATTAATAATTTGTTGCCAAATAAAAACAGAGTATATTTTAAAATACACTCTATTTTTTAACTATTATTTATTTTATATATAATGCTATACTAAAGCCTACTGCACGATCATTATAAGTATTTATATTTTTATAAACAATTGCTGCTGTATCAGATGTTCCACTGCAATAATAATCGCCACCTCTACGTATATAGTTAGATGAATCATCTTTTTCGTTTGTCCATATATACATATTTCCCGCTATATCATATATATTTTTTGCTTTCCAATATTCGCTATATCCTGATATTTGAAGTGAACCTTTTCCTGATATATTAGCAGGAGATACTGCATTACTATAATTACCATAATCTCTACTATCAGATATTACATTATATCCAGCATTTTGAATCCATTTCATTACTGTATCATACTGTGTTCCTGTTACTAGATTTGTTCCTATTTTACTTGTATCATACCCATATGCTGTATCCATATCCTCTGCATATTGTTTTGCATCATTATAATTTATCCAATTCCATAAATATCCTGTATGAGCTGCATTTCTTGAATTCTGCCAATCAGCAAGCATTGATGTGTATTTACTCTTTTTCATTGATGCTCTTATATTTCCTTCGTTATAATCAAATGCCGCTTCATATCTTCCTATATAAAAGCCACCATATTTATTTATTTGATATAATTCATTGAAATCATCAGGAAATGTATCATCTATTCTGCTTGAAATAGGATACCACTTATCAACCCATTTTT
>CAZQJQ010000008.1:39986-40742 GCA_964593045.1 uncultured Clostridiaceae bacterium | reverse complement strand
AGTTTTAGAATTGTGTTATTTTAAATAGTAATAAAACTAAATGTATCTCCATCATAATCAGTGTAAGGTTTTAGAATTGTGTTATTTTAAATAGTAATAAAACGCCGCGAGCTGTCTAAAGCTTCTATCCATAGTTTTAGAATTGTGTTATTTTAAATAGTAATAAAACTAAGAAATAGGAGAGTGATGTATATATGGCGTTTTAGAATTGTGTTATTTTAAATAGTAATAAAACTCAAACAGGTATTGATACTCAAACACTAAGTTTTAGAATTGTGTTATTTTAAATAGTAATAAAACTTTCTTATCAATGGTCTTAACTAATTCATCGTTTTAGAATTGTGTTATTTTAAATAGTAATAAAACAATTCTGAGAGGGAGTTAAATGACCAGTACGTTTTAGAATTGTGTTATTTTAAATAGTAATAAAACTTGAATCTAATGAGAGCCAACCAAGAGGAGTTTTAGAATTGTGTTATTTTAAATAGTAATAAAACGTTCACATCTATAATCCCTAAAAAAAGAATGTTTTAGAATTGTGTTATTTTAAATAGTAATAAAACAAAAGCCAAACAATATAATCGATAGGATTAAGTTTTAGAATTGTGTTATTTTAAATAGTAATAAAACCATTATCATCAATATTATTATCATAATAATTGTTTTAGAATTGTGTTATTTTAAATAGTAATAAAACAGATGTAGCTATTAATTGTGGTATTGGAGCGTTTTAGAATTGTGTTATTTTAAATAGTA
>CAZQJQ010000008.1:29481-39976 GCA_964593045.1 uncultured Clostridiaceae bacterium | reverse complement strand
GTAATAAAACACAGTTTCGACAGGCCAACATTAGCAGACAGTTTTAGAATTGTGTTATTTTAAATAGTAATAAAACACAAGAACTTTACGAAAATGCAGATATATTGTTTTAGAATTGTGTTATTTTAAATAGTAATAAAACGATAATCAAATGGCAATGATAATATCAATAGTTTTAGAATTGTGTTATTTTAAATAGTAATAAAACCGATAGTTTCAAAAGAGCTTGTTTCAACTGGTTTTAGAATTGTGTTATTTTAAATAGTAATAAAACGTAACTTTTGAAGATTGCATGGATGTAGTCGTTTTAGAATTGTGTTATTTTAAATAGTAATAAAACTTGCGTTGTGCAACTCGCTCAATTCTTGTAGTTTTAGAATTGTGTTATTTTAAATAGTAATAAAACGGAAATTATTAATAGTATATCTGATTATGGTAAAAAGACCAATACTGAATTTTTCGCAGAGTGTTTTGCTAACATGGAAAGTGGCAAACCTAATATATTAGGAAAAGCAATGGAGAAATATTTGAAAGGGGTATTATAAGTGTTAGAAGATTGGAATAAAAACAAACCATATTTTTTAAGTAATAAAGAGTGGTATTATTACGATACTAAAGAGTTTATGTATAAACTAACAAGTAAGGCTCCAAAAGAGGCAATAAATAGTTATAAAGAATATTATAAAGATGCTGAATAAAGCATCTTTTTTGGTGCTTGTTAAACTTTAAGGTAGTTAAATGATAGAGGTTGTGGAAGAACTATACAGCCAATTATAATTTAGGAATTAGGACACTTTTTTATAGGTGCCTTTTTTCATATATTTTAGTCGAGATGTGTTAAACCGAGAAAGGAGATATCAGATATAGAAGACTAAACCATTTAATACTAATTAATTGTTTTTAAAAATATAACAACAAAAAATGCCATATAATATTAATAAATGCATAAAACTTTCATTTGTATAGTATATACAAATGAAAATAAATTTAAATGAATTTAATTTTAAATTTATTATCATAATGTATATTTTTGTTTAAAAATATGATAGAATATATAACAATATAGGTTAATGTTGGAGGTATTATGCAAGATATAAATAATATGCAAAAATTTATTGATTTAAGGGATAAATATAGTACATTTAGATATAAAAACTATAGTATAGATGAAGATAATAGTAATGTTATTTTATCATTTTCTTTTTCAATTGATGGTTTAGAAAAATTTGAATCTGTTATAAAAATAGAGAAAGATAATCTGGAGATATTTAAAAAAATGACTTTTGAAGAATTTAAGAATGATTCTTTAGTAAATGAAATAGTAAAAAATATAGGATTAGTCGAACTTGTTAGTTATATAAAATGTACATGTTCAAAGAATATAATTGTTGAATGTTTTGATTTAGATGATTTTCAAAAATCATGGTTTACAAAGTTATATTATAACGGATTATCAGAAATGCTATATAGAAATAGTATAAATATAGAAAAAGAAGAGTTATTTCAATTTGTAAATGGAAATGAAAAAACATATAATTCAGTTATTAAAGCAAATAGTGCTATTTCTGAAAAGATGTCGGAGTTAAATGGTAATCTTGTATTAGTTGGCGGTGGAAAAGATTCATGTGTAACTTTAGAACTTTTAAATAATGATTTTAATAAAAATATGGCATTAGTAGTAGGAAAAAGAGGGGCAATGATAGATACATTAAAAGTAGCTGGTTACACCGATAATAAAATAATAAAAGTAGATAGAATAATAGATCAAAGATTAATATCATTAAATCAAAAAGGCTTTTTAAATGGTCATACTCCATTTTCAGCATTACTTGCTTTTTTATCATATTTGATAGCATATATGAGTTGTAAAAAATATATTGTATTGTCTAATGAGCAGAGTAGTAATCAATCAAATATATTAGGTACAAATGTAAATCATCAATACTCTAAAAGTTATGAGTTTGAAAGTGATTTTTTAAATTATTGTAATAAATATTTTAAAACACCAATAAAATATTTTAGTATTCTTCGCCCAATTACTGAGTTACAAATAGCATCCATTTTTTCAAAATATGATAAATATTTTAAGGCTTTTAAAAGTTGTAACGTAGGACTTAAAAATAATATATGGTGTGGCAATTGTTCAAAGTGCTTATTTGTGTATGTTATATTATCTCCGTTTTTGAGTCAAGAAGAACTAATAGACATATTTTCTAAAGATTTGTTTAATGATAAACAACTAGAAAATATATTTATAGACCTAATTGGTGAGGGAAATACTAAACCATTTGAATGTGTTGGTACATTTGATGAAATAAATGTATGTATTTGTAAAACTATATCAAACTATGAAGATAAATTAAAGCTTCCATATTTATTAAAAATATATTATGATAAGTTTTATGATAAATATATAACTACATATGGAGAAGATACTTTTGAACAATATAAAAAAATGTATTTTGAAGAGAATAATTTGGATGAAGAATTTAAAATGAAATTAAAAGAAAAATTGAATATAGTGTAAAGAGGCATGGTATGGAAGATGCAATTAAAAAACTAGTTGATTATTTAAAAGATAAAAAAGTTATAATATTGGGTTTTGGTGTAGAAGGAAGATCTAGTTATTTATTTTTTAAAAAACATTTACCTAATAAAAATATATATGTTTTTGATAATAAATTTTTAGATGTAGACAAGTTAAACAATAGCTATTATAACTTATTAAAAAAAGATAAATTTGTAACTCTTTTAGAAAATTTAGATAATACGAATTATACTTTTTTAGAAGATTTTGATGTTATATTAAAATCTCCTGGAATCAGTTTTAAAGGAATAGATACAACTAAGTTTAACAAAAATATATCATCACAAATAGAATTGTTTTTACGATTTTTTGATATAACTACAATAGGAGTTACTGGTACAAAAGGGAAAAGTACTACATCATCGTTAATTTATGAAGTGTTAAAAGCAAATGATAAAAATGTAATATTATGTGGTAATATTGGAGTAGCAATTTTAGATGAAATAGACAGAATAAAAAAGGATACAATTGTAGTGCTAGAACTTTCATCACATCAGTTACAATATATTAAGTATAGTCCTAAAATATCTTGTATATTAAATATATTTGAAGAACATTTAGATCATTATAACTCATATGAAGAGTATATTAACTGTAAGCTTAATATTTTAAAATATCAAAAAACAGGATCATATATGATTGTAAATACAGAAAATGAAATTCTATATAACGTCCTAACTAAGCATAGTCTGTTAGATAACAAAAACAGTGTGACTAAAGTTCAAATCGGAAACAATAACAAATGCAATAATTATTTTGATATATCTTTAAGAAAAAATATAAACGAAGTAGAATATATAACAATAAGTACAAAAAATCAAGAAGGTGAATTTAAAAATACTAAAATATATGATTTTAGTAGAAAAAGAAATCTATTAGGAGTACATAATGAAATGAATATTATGTTTGCATTATCAATATCTGTTATTTTAAAATTAGATTTAGATAAATGCATATCTGCAATTGAAAAGTTCAATAATTTACCACATAGATTACAATTAGTAGCTGATTTCTGTAATGTAAAATATTATGATGATTCAATAGCTACTGTCCCACAATCAACAATAAGTGCTATTTTATCATTAAAAGATATTTCTACAGTTATAATTGGTGGTATGAATAGAGGAATAAATTATAGCGTATTAATAGATTTTTTTAATTCTAAACAAGTGTATGATACCACTCTAGAAAATGTTATTTTAATGTATGAAACAGGAAAGATAATATATGATAAATTAAAAGATAATCAAAGACTTAAGGTGTATTATGTGGATAATTTAGAGAATGCAGTAAAATTAGCTTATGATATAACTAAAAGAGGAAGTTGTGTAATGTCGCCTGCTGCAGCAAGTTACAATCATTTTAAAAATTTTGAAGAAAGAGGAGATTTGTATTTAGAATATTTAAGAGAATTGCAAAATATGGAAGAATAATTGAGAAAAAATAGTAATAAATTTTGAGCTTATTCGATAAACTTGATATATTTTCCGTTTATTTTAAAATTATATTTTATAACTGAATTTAACAGCTTAGAAAGAATAAAAAGACTGCAACATAGTAAATAACTGTATTACAGTCTTTTTGTTTTTTGGTTTTTATTTTTTATTAAAAATCAAATGAATTGGTTGTAAATAACATAATCATATGATATAACTTAAATGTAGTATATTAATATATTTTTTGTTTTTAAGGAGGATTTATGGATAAAAATTATGATGTCGTAATAATTGGAGCTGGAATATCAGGAATATGTTCAGCATATGAGCTCTCACAAAAATCAAATATGAAAGTATTATTAATCGAACAAGGAAATTTAATTTATGAAAGAAAATGCCCTATAATAGAGGGAAAAACAAAAGATTGTATTAATTGCAAAAGTTGTAGTATTATGAAGGGCTTTGGAGGAGCTGGTAATTTTTCTGATGGAAAGTTTAATTTTACAACTGAATTTGGTGGTTGGCTTACAGATTACATGTCTGAAAACAAATTAAGAGAGTTAATAGATTATGTAGATGAAATAAATATAGGTTTTGGAGCAACTAAGGATACATTTTCAACTGGGACTAAAGAGGCAAAAATTATTGAGAAGAAAGCAATAGAAAATGATTTACATTTATTACATGCAAAAGTAAAACACTTAGGGACTGAGAATAATCTTGAAATTTTAAAGAAAATGTATGAATATTTAAAAGATAAAATTGAAATAGTATGTAATACAAAAGTAGAAGAGATACAATGTAATGATAAAAGATATACTATTAAAACAAATAAAGAAAGTATTAGTACAAAATATTTAATTGTTGCACCAGGCAGAGCAGGTTCTGAGTGGTTTTCAGAACAGTGTAAAAAATTAGAGATACCTATGATTAATAATCAAGTTGATATAGGTGTTAGAGTAGAACTACCGTATACAATTTTTGAAGATATAACAAATGCAATATATGAAGCAAAGTTATTGTATAGGACAAAACAATATGGAGATATCGTTAGAACTTTTTGTATGAATCCACATGGACATGTTGTTACCGAAAATGTTGATGGAATAGTAACAGTAAATGGACATAGCTATTCTGATGAAAAATTGGGTAGTGCAAATACTAATTTTTCCTTACTTGTTAGTAATAAATTTACTGAACCATTTAATAATCCTTATCAATATGGTAAAAGAATAGCATCTTTTTCAAATTTACTTGGAAATGGTGTTTTAGTACAAAGATTTGGTGATTTATTACATGGAAGAAGGACTAATGAACACAGACTTGCTAAAAGTTTTGTTAAGCCTACTTTAAATGCAACACCTGGAGATTTAAGTTTAGTACTTCCAAAAAGACATTTAGACAATATAATTGAAATGATTTATGCTTTAGATAAAATTGCTCCAGGGACAGCTAATGAAGATACTTTACTTTATGGAGTAGAAGTTAAATTTTATAGTGCAAGGCCACAACTTACAAATGAATTAGAAACAAAAAATACAAATATGTTTGCAATAGGAGATGGAGCAGGAGTAACAAGAGGTTTAGCACAAGCAGCAGCTAGTGGTATTTATGTGGCTGAGAACATATTAAAAAGAGAGATAATTATTTAAATAATATGTGGTTAAGTTCATTGATACCAGTAATAGGTTTTACATTATCTACATTATCGTTAAAATATATAAGGAATGTATGGGAAAGAAGGTTTCAAAAATGAAGAATCTCTTTTTAGACAATGGTTATTTGATACTGAAAATTCTAAAATTAACAAATTTAAAAGCTGTATAAACACTCTTAGAACTTGGAATAAATACATTTCTAATTCTTTTAAATACAATTTTCAAATGGTCCTACTGAAGGTAATAATAACTTAATTAAAGTTTTTAAAAGGTCTTCTTATGGCTTTAGAAACTTTAATAATTTTAGAAATAGAATTTTAATAGTAGCTATATAATACTATTTTATATAACTGTCTCTACTCCAAAACTAATTTGGAGTTGTTAGTATGCCCAAAATACTATGATTTTTATATTTGAGGCAGAAAGAACTGAAAGTATAAAAAAATACTTCCAGTATTACTAACTCTAATCATTTTTTGAAATTTATACTCCAACTATTGACAAAGAGCCTTATTGTTTAGAATATCCAAAAGTATTTAGCCTTATAGCTTCGTTTTCTGATAATTCTTTTAACCAAGTAGCAAATCCATTTATATCATTATTTTTCAAAAATTCAAAGTATTTTATTCTATCATCTTTTGAAATGACAACAGGTGGTAGATTGTTTTTTAGTAATTCATAGTTTATAAGTAGTCTACCAGTTCTACCATTACCATCTTCAAATGGATGTATCTTTTCAAATTGAATATGGTAAGTAGCAATTTTAGTATAAATATCATTTATATCATTATTATAGTTATAAATAAAGTAAGTCATTTGATTTAATATTTGTTCGGGTTTGGGCGGTATGTGTTCACTTCCTTGAATAAATACTTGAACTTTTCTATATCCTTCAGTATATTTTATATTTTGATTAATAGTTTCATTTATATTTTTTATTAAGTTTTCTTTAAGAGAAGGATCATCATCTTTTAAAGCTTTAAAAACTAATTCTAAAGCTCTTTTATGATTAATAGCTTCATATATTTCTCTAGGTTCTTTTCCTTGAATTTTAAAGCTGTTATCGTTGTATAATATAGCATATGTTTCGGCATATGTTAAAGTATTACCTTCAATAGCATTTGAATGATAAGTACTTCTGGTTACAAAATCTTCAATATATTCTTTATTATTTAATATAAAATCAATTATTTTCATTATGACCTCCTTACATATTAACGGCATAATTTTTTACTTACATACTTTCTTTGAATTTTTTTAGACCTTTTTTTAATCCAACTAATTTTTCATTATAGTAACTAATATTACTATTTATATAATCTATTCTATGAGCTTTTAATAGTTTAAGAGTTTCATTTTATTGCAAAAATATATTAAAACTTAAGAATAATTGAGATATTGTGCTTTGGATTATATTTATTATTTTATCATATATATAAGGGAAAGTAAATTGAATATATAGTAATTGTAATAAATAGTATAAGTTTGTAATTGTCGGTAAAATAAAAAGTATTACTTATTTTCTATTTGTTTTTAAAAACTAATTAAAAAACAATGTAAAAGTAATATAATGCAATATAATGCAATAAGTTTAGATATATTTTATGAAGAAGGGAGAAAATAGAGAATGATGTAATAGAAGTAAAAATAAAAAAAGCAAATCGTAAAGACTTGCTTTTTATGGTCGAGGTGAAAACATTACTAAAAATGCTATATTCCTCTAATTATCAACATTTTTCCTATTCATTTTTTAATTGCGGAGCGAATTTGCGGAATAACAATCACTTTATAAACATTGAAATTCCAACAAATTCTCTTGCAATGTTATCTTTTGTTTTAAGCTTTTAAATAATATTCGTTAAATAAATTATGTTCTTTCATATAATTAACAAAGTTTTCATTCTCTGAATCAATAAAATGGCGGTCAACATCAATATAATATTTATTTGTTATCTGAATGTCTGCATGACCTAATATCTTTTGTAAAACAATTGGTGGCATTTTAGCTTCAGCACATCTTGTTGCAAACGTTCCTCTAAGCATATGAGTATGAACTTGAGTTTTTGTTTTTCCATCAAGATCTACATACAAATAGATGTCTAATTTGAATGCTATTCTCTTTATAGCAGAATTTATTGTGCCTTCTGCATAAAATCCTCCAGTAGTGTTTTCTGGGTTGTAGAATAGTAAATTAAACTTATTCTTTTTTACATGAGCTAAACATTCATTAAGATATTTTAAAGCAATATCGCTTAAATGAATAGTTCTTCTACCTGTTGGTGTTTTTGTATCTAATCCAATACAATCTTTACCATCTTCATCTTTGGTAATTGTTTTAGAAATAGTTATTGTTTTATTTTCTAAATCAATATCTTTTTTATAATCCAAAGATAAAGCTTCTCCAATTCTCATACCAGTTGTAAGCAATAATAAAAATAAATTTTTATGCTTACATTTATAGATAGGTGTAGTTTCAAGATAATCTACAAGTTGTCTTTCTTTATCTAGTGTAAGTGCAATAACATTTGGGACAACTTTAGTTACCTTTGTTCTAGGTTTTTCAATAGCATTATAGCCACTCATAAAATTATCTTTAATCATATTTTGACTATAAGCATAGTCGAAAGCTCTTTTAATAATTCTAAACCTTTCTTTAATCGTAGTTGGAGAGTATTCAGCAAGCTCGTTTAAATAGTCAATAATTTCCATTCTACTAACTTTGTTAATAGGTTTTGTAGTAAAAGTTTCCTTTTCAAGCATTTTCAAATTTGTAGTATTTTTGCTATGAGTGTTAGCATTTATCTTGTGAAGTTTGTAATCTTCCATATAAAGTGGTGTAGCTATATCAATAATAGATAAATTTGTTTTATTAATTATTCTCGGTCCACCATTTTTATCAATATTAAGCTTTGCTTCCAATGCTAAACTTAAGGCTTCTTCTTCAGTATCTGCAACAAATGTCTTTTTTAATTCTTTTCCCGTTATAGTATCTCTACCTAAAGCCACTGTAGCCTTACTTGTTTGGGAAAAATAAAATAAATTACATCCACTATTTTTACAAATATGCATTCTTTCTAAACTATTTGCTAATTGATAAGGTTTGCTTTTACATATATTGCAATTTTCACATACACCTTTATCAACATTCTTTTTAGGTCTGATAGAAGGGTATGTTCCATAAGTTATTCCATTAATTTTACTCATTTTAAAAATCCTTTCTATGATAAAATTAAAGGAAAACTATTGCTATATTAAGATTTTATGTTATAATTATAATAGATTAAGAAACATATAGCAAGGGTCTTCCTTGTAATTTTATTCAAATATAAAAAGTTTCTTTTGAAGGTTTAAATGCTCCATATTTAAATCTTCTTTTTTTATTCAATTGTTTGTACATTTTTAAAATACTCCTTAAAAGATTCTTCCATAACAAGCCAAGACTTGCCAATTTTTTTAGCTGGAAAATCTTTTTTATGGAATAGCTCTAAACAAGTTTGATTACCTATCTTTAGTGCTTGTCTAATATCTTTTGTTTCTAAAAATACAGTTCCATTAAGTGTTTTCATAAGCAGGACTCCTTTCGTTTAGTATAGTAATTAATACCTAAAAGATAGATACTTTATCGTTCATTGGAATTTCACCACTCCGCTAATTGCCGAGTTACCTTCATTGCGTGCGACGGCTCATCAGTCGATTACTCTGATTTCAACGCTCAAGCTGTGACTAGGTAAAAGTTTCATTAAATGTAGTAAAATATTATATGATGTTCCATAAATCTAGAACATATTTGTAAATGTTCAAAAGATTTCTGTAATTCTCTTGACTATCGTGAGTAAAAAGTTTATAATAAACGTGAGAAAAACAAGTATATCTTTTAAGTTACTCACATTATATATCGATATTTGTTAAATGTCAACAGATTTTCAAATATATTTTTATTTTTCTCACAGAATAGGAAGTGATATTTATGAATTTACTTAATATGGTTGTTCCAAAAGATAGTATTTCAATGATTTTTGATCCCGTTGGAGATGTAGAAAACTATAATACAACACTATTACTACATAAATCTAAAATTGAATTAGCAGAAGAAGATAATGCATTTTCAAAACATGTAGTATTAGATTTAAATAAAAAAGATAAAAACGACAAAATGATGAAATTAATGTGCAATCAAAGTTATGGCACATTCTTACTTTCATTCTTAAATGCAGATTTTTCAAATGCAGAAAGTGCATACAATACATTTTTTGTATATTATGGAATTGAAGGAATTGGAAGTTTGGATGATATTAAAAGAAAATATCCAATTGAGTATTCTACTAGATATGTATCAACAAAAAAATTTTTAGATTTTTATTATAAAGCATTTGAACTTGTAGGCATAGATTATATAAAATACCAAGAAGACTTAAGAAAAACGGTTGATTTTGTTTTCGATTTACACGAGCATAAAAGTACAAAGAATATAGATAAATATTCTAAATTTATGGCATATTCTTCAGCAGTTAATTTGGTTGGTCAATTTTATTCTCGTATACAATTAGGAATAGTAAGAAGCTTAGATAAAGAATTACCTTCAGTAATGAATAATAAAGAGCTTGAAAAATTAGCTTTAGATATAGCAAACAAAAAAACAAGAGACGTTGTGGTATATGTTTACGAAAGTACATCATTCCTAGCTCTTGCATATATTGCATTAAATGATTTAATTCAAAATACAAAAAGAAATATAAGTGTATGTCAAAATTGTGGAAGATATTATTTACAATATTCTGGAAAAGAAATTTATTGCGAACTTCCAAATCAAGACG
>CAZQJQ010000008.1:0-29471 GCA_964593045.1 uncultured Clostridiaceae bacterium | reverse complement strand
CGGAAGTCCTACTTGCAAATCTTATGCTTCAAGAAAAGCTTATGATATAAAAATTGTAGAAGATACAGCAGAACTTGCATATAAAAGAGAATATCAAAGAAGAATGACAAAAGTATATCGTGCAAGTGAAGTAGCAAAGCCTATAATGAGAATGGAATTTAATTCATGGAAAGATAAAGCAAGAAAACAATTAAAATTATATAGAGAAAATAAAATTACAGCTGATGAATTATGTAATTGGCTAGATGAAAACAAATAAAAAAATTAACCTAATTACCATCACAACTATTGACTTATGGTGGTAATTAGGTTAAAATATTTATGGAGGAAAAAAATATGTTATATAACCATAATGAATTAAAAGATAAATATAAAAGTACATATCAAATAAGAAAAGCATTAAAAAATAAAGAGATTTTTAAAATAGAAAAAGGAATATATTCAGATGTTCCAAATGTTCATTATTTAGAAGTTATAATGAAAAAGTATTCTTATGGTATTTTTACCTCATATTCTGCTTATTATTATCATAATTTGACAGATGTTATTCCTAATAAAATGTATTTAGCAACAAATAGAAATGCTACTACTATCCATTCAGATAAAATACAACAAGTTCGTATGAAAGATGAATTATACAATTTAGGAAAAACTCAAATTGAGTATGAAGGAATAACAATAAACATTTATGATAAAGAAAGAATGCTAATTGATTTAGCAAGAAATAAAAATCAAATAGGATATGATTTATATAAAGAAATAATTTCAAATTACAGAAAACAAGTAAATTCATTAGATACACAAAAGATAGAAGAATATTTACAATATTTTGTAAATAGCGATAAAATTTTTGAAATAATTCAAGACGAGGTGTTTTAATGGATATATATGAAGCTGTTAATAAATACATACAAGCAGGTTATTCTGAAGATGATGCAATTCCCAAAGTTGCACAAGATATTGTTTTGCTTAAAATCGGAAATAGCAAATATAGTAAAAATATAACTGTAAAAGGCGGAGTTGTAATGCATAATATCTCTAAAGATATGCGCCGTGCAACTCGAGATATGGACATAGATTTTATAAAATATTCTTTAGAAGATAAATCTATTCGTGAATTTATAAAGGAATTAAATAATACAGATGATGGCATAAAAATTAAAATAACAGGAAAAATTGAGCCACTACATCATCAAGACTATGACGGAAAAAGAGTTTATATACAATTGACTGACAAAAATAAATATTCTATAAGTTCAAAATTAGATATTGGAGTACATAAATATTTTGATATGGAGCAAGACGAATATTGTTTTGATTTTAGTATAATTGATGAAAGTGTTAGTTTACTTATAAACTCAAAGGAACAAATTATTGTTGAAAAGCTAAAATCTTTATTAAAATTTGGTATTACATCTACTAGATTTAAAGATATATTTGATTTTTATTATTTAATTAATAACGAAAACATAGATAAGGACAAACTAATAAAGTACATAGATATACTAATTTTCAAAGATGAGAACATGAGAGAGCATACAATAGAAGATATTAGTAAAAGATTATCAAGTATTTTAAATAATAATAGATTTAAATTAAGAATTAATACAGCAAATAATAATTGGTTAGAAGTGCCAATAGAAGATGTGACTGAAAGTATATTAAATTATTTTGAAGGATTAATAAGAATAGTTATATAAATAATATATTAGTTTAAGAGCATAAAAAAAGTTATACGAAAATTGACACCGTTTATACAATAATTAATAGGCAAAAGAATTAAAATAGTAAATAATTATTAAGGAGATATACAATGGATGAAACAAAAAGAATGCAAGAAAAAATTAATGAGCTTAGAAGTAATTTAGAAAATGTTGAACCAAATGATAGAATATATGAAATAGAAGATTATATACGAGAACACGAGAAAAGTGTTGAAATTCTAGCTTATTTTGATACAGATCCAAATAATAAAAGTTATATTAAATATGAAAATGTTGAAGAATATTTTTCGTTGGTAGATAGTATTGATGAAAAAATATATTTGGCTCAAAATTTATGTGATTTTGAATTAGCAGAAAAATTATTTGAAGAATATCCATTTTCCAAAGAACAAAATGAGAAATTTGAAAGATTAGCTCAAAATAATGAAGATATAACAAAAACTTTACGTCCAATAATCTTATCAAGTAAATACGACTTTTTAGAATCACAAATTGATTTTTTAGCAGCAGAATATGGCAGTGTTCTTCAAGATAAGATTTTAGGAATGGATGATAAAACTCTTGAAATTTTTAAAGTATTATATAATAAAGTAGATAAAGATACAGAAGATAAAATTTCTAAAATTTGGTATTTAACTTATAATATGGCTGAACATGGAGAATTGAATCAAGATCTGTACGATAAAATACAAGATGAAGGAGAACTTACTGAAGATATACTTAATAAAATATTATGGTTATATACAAAAGGAGGAATATATACTTCACAAGCTAATGAAATTATAGATAGAATACAAAGTATAGATGATATAAATAATATAAACTTTATAATAAAAGAAATATGTGATAAATATGTTGAAGATGAAAGAAAATCAGATAATAAAAATATTGAAAAAATTAAAGAATCTATATTAATGACTACTTATGGTATGACATTAGATGAAGCTGAAAATTTGTTATGGAATTATGATTTATCTGGTGTGGAAATAAAGGAAGATAATAAAAGACAAAGCTTAATGTATTTAACTTTATCTGAAATCTATAATGAAAATAATCCAGATAAATTAATAGCAATATATGACAATTATACAAAAGAAAATGATATATCAATAGATTATTTAAGAACATCAGTATTTAATGGAGAATTAAAAGAATTATTTGCAAAAGAATTTAACAAGGCATATACACAACTAAATGAATTAACTAGAACAAATAATGAAGATGAAATTCCTGTATATGATGCTGGAACTAATTTTAAAATATGCATGACAGCATTAGGAGCTTATCAGAATAATTTTTCAAGTCAAGAAAACTATTTTACATATTGGAATAGTAAAAAAATAATAGCACATACAAATAGTTGTTCTTTAATTGCAAATAACAATTTAACAACAGCTAAAATAACTAATATATGTCTTGGTTTTTCTAATTTTGATGAAGAAATGTTTTTAGGTGGCTCAAATAAAGATATGGCATCAGATAGTCAATATCATGTAATAGCTCCTCAGCTTCATAGTAAATTATCAGCTCCAGAAAAACTTATTAATAGTACAAGAGGGGAGTATAATGAATTGGTATATGAACGTAGAGATTTAGGAAATGGACAATATTATAAGAAAAATCCAGATTTTATAGTGTTTTTTGAAGAATTTGATGATATAGAGAATATAGATATTAATAATCCAGAAGTAAAACAAATATTAGATGACCAAAAAAGAAAATGGCAAGAATCATTAAAAGCAGCTAAAGATTTTGGTGTGCCTATAGTAAAAATAAATAGAGAAAGATGTGCTATATCTGAAAGTGAAAAAATTGAAGAGAATTTTCAATTGTATTTGCAAACACATGATTCTTCATTATTATCTAGCATAATAACAGATTTTGAAAATAATAGAACAGGTACTAGAGGACATACATATTTAACTGAAAAATATTTTTCAAGTGAAAGGATACAAAATATGCTAAAACAAATCAATGAATCACTATCACAATTGAAAACTGCTAATCAGAAAAAAAATAATGTAGAAGTATTAAGTAAGATATTACAACAAGAGAAGAAAAATGCTGATGATTGCAGTACATTAGAAGATCATGAAAAAGGAATAAGTAGTATATCTAAATTAGGTATAGATGTAGATGAATATTTGAATGATTTAAATACTGTAATACAATTAGATGCTAATGATCTTGTGAGATAGGAGAATATATATGGTTACAGAAAAAGAAAAAAAGATTTCAGATGAAAATTATGAAATTTCAAAGAAAATTTATAATTTATTTAAAAAATATAGAAACTATAATAATGAAAATACAGATTCTAAAATAGAAAATACTACTCAAATTACCGAATTTAATTATGATGATTTATTTAAAAATAGAAAAAAAACAATTGAAAATACAGATGAAAAAAATAATATTGATAATGTTTCTTTAATTCAATATAGAGAGAATTTTTTTATAAAATTTTTGAATAAAATAAAGAAAATATTTAAAAGGTATTAAAATCGAAATGAATATTATAAAACTAAAATGGGATAGAGTTTAAAGTTCTCTATCCCATTCTTTTGCTTTTTCTTCCTTTGCAATTTGTTTGACTGGATCTATATAAGTATTAGTTTCTCTTTCAAAATCTCGAATAAGTTCTTTTGACTCGCCAAAATTAAATTTATTACAAATCCATTCAATAAATTTTTCAATGGTAGTATAGAATCTATCAATTATTTTGTGAAGCCTATTATTTTCCTTTTCTAATTTGTTATATTTATTTTCATATTCCCATTCAAGAGTAGTGGATTTTTTCTTATATTCATTTTCTAAATTGTCTACTTTATTATGCAAAGCTCTATTATCAGCAATTATACAATCACGTTCTTTTTGATATTTAGTAGCTTCATTTACAATTTTAGATTGTTTTGAAAGCTCCTTTTTTAGTGATTTATTTTCAATAGCTAATTCTTTTATCATTTCTTCTTTAGGTTTTATAACATCATTTAAAATTTTTTCATTTTTATTAAACATAAATTTTTTTAAATCTTTTATATCAGTCTCTTCAGGAATATCGTAAGTAATACTCTCAACTAGCTTTTTAGTGTTTTCAAAGTTAGTTAATTCTTTATATTCAGCTAAATCTACATGCTTTCTATTAGTGTCTTCTTTTGGTAAACCTCTTTCTAATTCAAAATTATGTGATACCATATATTCATAAAAAGCATTCTGTAATCTCCTGTAACTATCTTTTTCTTTCCAAAACTCGCTACAAGCAAGTTTATCAATATCATTTCCTTTTTTATCTTTTGTATGAACAATAGGTAAAAAAACAAGATGCATATGTGGACTTTCTTCGTCCATATGCACCTTTGCAGACATTATATATTTTTCACTTAAGTTTTTATATTCAGATACAAACTTATATGCTGTTTTAAAATATCTTTTTGTTTCTTCTTCGCCTATTCTATCAAAGAAATTTTTATCAGATGTTATTATATATTCACAAGCAATATTGCTAACGCTTTTTATCTGTCCTTTTAAGTTATATTCTTTTTTTAACCTGTCAAATTCTTTTTCATAGCTATACATAGGTTCTTTTAAGGAATAATTTAAAATTGTTTTTTCTTTATCAATATTTTTGTTAGAATAATTATAATTTCTTCTTTCATTGTGCCTATATATTCCTTTTAGATTATCTCTTTTATATTTCACATTTCTTATAATAGCATAACTCATCTTTATATGCACCTCCTTCGATGTATCTTTTTAGGAAGCGTTAGCCTTCTTGTAAGAGCAAATACTAGTATTGCAATGGGGTGGACTTAGCAATTTCTTCGAAGTATTGTAACACACTACAACACTTTTATAACCTATTGGTAAAAAGTGTTAGTGTGGCAGGGATACCCTACAACCCCAAAACACAAATTTCGTGTATCACTCAATTTATGTTTTAGCAAAAATTTGCTATCACAATTTTTTGCATGTAGAGGAAAAATAAATTTTTCCTCTACATAGAAAAAGCAGTTCTGCTTTTTCTAATTCACTTCATCTTATATTGGAAAATAAACCTAGTTAATGAAGTGAATTAGGTAGTTATATTCTTTTTATATATAAATCTAATATAACTACCTTTTAAGCAAAATCTGCGTTGTTATATTTTTAATAACTCAATACTATCTGCAAAACCATTTCTATAATATTTCTCGCACCAATAATCAAAATAATCCATGTAATTCTTATCAAGTAATTCAAGTTGTTGTTTTACATATTTCTGATTTTGACTTGGAACATTCTTTAAAATTCTTTCAGATATATCATCATATTGTATAACATGTTTATTATCTTTATCAGTAGAAATAGCCAATATAGTTTCTTCTCTATAAGTGATCCATTCCCTTAATAAATCATCTTTAACTTCTCTTAAATTATTCATACTCAAAATCTCCTATACATATATTAATTCTTTAAACATAATTTCTTCAGCTCTATTTTTTATATTATTCATAGCTTGTACCCATTCAAGTTGATTTGTTGCTTTTAATTCTTCATTTATTCCTTCTTGCTCTGCTAATTTTTTTACAGTAGCTGAAACCATTTTAGTAGCAACTTCATCAACATCTGATAAATGATTTGCAAGTTGTCCAACCATTATTAATTCAGTATAAAATCCTCTTTTGTGTTCTTTAAGATATTTAAGTCTTAAATGTCCATACTTTCCAATATGATAGTTTTTATTATCATTTTCAATTGTTAAATCAGGTATTAAATAATCTCCTTCTTTGTAATAAGTTATATTATTCCTCACAAATTTTAATCTCCTTTCGCTAAATTACAGTATAAAGATTCAAGTTCTTCTGCTGTGTATGTTCTTTGCTCATAATTCCATCCACTTTTTTCATTAAAACTCTTTTTACTATAATTATTTTTATTATATTTATTATTACTACGTCGTACATTCTCCGATTCATGAATCGTATTTTCTCCGTTTCTTGAATCGGACATTATACGACTCATAGTTTTTTCAACACTTTGGTGAACTATTTTTCCAACATATATAATATTGTGCTTTTTAAATCCACTTCTTATTTCATATATAAGTTTTGCTTCTTCAAGCTTTTTAAATGCTTTCGATACAGGTTTATCAGAAAGCTTTAACATCTTTTGTGCTTCTTTTCTTGAGTAAATAAGATATATATTTCCTTCTTTATCAATCCATTTATTTTTCATAGATACAGATAATCTATCTAGCAATAATCCATATAGTAAAATACTATTAGAATCTAGATTATTGTAAGCTGGGTTTGTAAATAATTCTTTTGGAATTTGATAAAAGACATTTTCTAAAACCTCATTTACTTTATAAGGTATAAAATCCATAACAATAGTTTTCCTTTCTTTAAAAATTTTGCGGAATAAGGATTCTTGTTGATATATCAAGGAAAACTAACTTTGCGGAATTTTTTTGTTCCGCAAAATTATAAAAAATTAAGTTGCGGAATTTTTTGCGGAATAAAATATTCAAATTTTTCAGCATTTTTTAGAATTTTTCAAGAATATAAAAAATATGCTATTTCCTAATTTTCTTAGAAAATAGCATATTTGAATGTTTTTGAATTTTAATAAATTCTCTCGACTTTTTGCAAAAATTGCAAAAAAATGGTCGGAGTGACAGGACTTGAACCTGCAACCCCATGGTCCCAAACCACGTGCGCTACCAATTGCGCTACACCCCGATTGCTACGCAAAATATTATAGCATTAATTAGCTTAAAAATCAATACTTTTAATTAAATTTAATAAAAACATTGACTTTACAGCAAAAAAAGTATAATATTATATATATGCAATAAAGGCATATATATTCTTTGTATATTCTGAATATATGTGTATTAGAGGAGTGTTATGGAAATTTTTTGTGGTACAGATATTATAGAAGTAGAAAGAATAAAGCATAGCATAAGTTCAAGCTCTGCTTTTTTAAAAAAAATATATACAAAGAAAGAAATAGAAGAGATATCAAATACTAAAAATAAAGAAATAATGTATCAAAGATATGCTGGGAGATTTGCTGCTAAAGAGGCAATATATAAAGCAATGTCGGATAAGTTAAATAGTGTAGAAGTAGAATTTAGTTTTAAAGATTTTGAAATATTAAATGATAGTAAAAAAAACGGAAGACCATATGTAAATGTATTGAATGAAAAAATAATACATATGTATCCAAATATGAAGATAGATATAAGTATATCACATATAAAACAAACAGCTATTGCTACAGCTATATTTAAAATATAATAAGGAAGTGAAAATATGAGTGACAAATTCTATATAACAACACCAATATATTACCCAAGTGCAAAACTACATGTTGGTCATTGCTATTGTACAGTAGTATGTGATGTAATAGCAAGATATAATAGGCTAGCTAAAAAAGAAGTCTTTTTTTTAACTGGAACAGATGAGCATGGACAAAAAATAGAAAGAAAAGCAGAAGAAATAAACGTAACACCTAAACAATATGTTGATAAAATTGTAGAAGATTCAAAGGAATTATGGAAAGAATTAGGAATAACTTATGATAGATTTATCCGTACAACAGATAAAGATCATGAAGCATGTATACAAAAAATATATGAAAAGTTACATAAACAAGGAGATATATATAAAAGCGAATATGAAGGAAAATATTGTACACCATGTGAAACATTTTTTACTGAATCACAACTTATTGATGGTAAGTGTCCAGATTGCGGAAGAGAAGTAGAACTAGTAAAAGAAGAGGGATATTTTTTCAGACTCTCAAAATATGAAGAAAGAATAAAAAAACTATATGAAGAAAATCCAGAATTTTTAGAACCAGAGACAAGAAGAAATGAAATGTTAGCTAGTTTTTTAAATAATGGGCTTACAGATTTATGTGTGTCTAGAACAACATTTTCATGGGGTATTCCGCTTACATTTGATCCGAAACACATTGCATATGTTTGGATAGATGCACTTTCAAATTATATATCAGCGCTTGGATATTTATCAGAAGATGATACATTATTTAAAAAATTTTGGCCTGCAGATATACATATGGTAGGAAAAGAAATAGTACGCTTTCATGCAATAATTTGGCCAGCACTTTTAATGGCACTTGATTTGCCTCTACCAAAGAAGATTTTTGGACATGGTTGGTTAGTAGTAAATGGTTCAAAAATATCAAAATCTTTTGGCAATTATAAAGATCCAAGAGAATATATGAAATATTCATCAGCAGATGCACTAAGATATTACCTACTAAAAGAAGTAAGACTTGGTCAAGATGGAAATTTTTCAGAAGAAAGATATATAAAAAAAATAAATTCAGATTTAGCAAATGATTTAGGCAATTTAGTAAGCAGGACTATAACAATGTCAGAAAAATATAATAATGGAATTCTTGATCAAAATGCTTTTAATCAATTAATAAATGATAAAACAGATAATGCTCTAATATCTTTAGTTGAGCAAACAGAAAATGAATACATAGAATATATGGAAATGTCAAGACCAGATATTGCACTAGATAAATTAATGCAACTTGTTAGTCATGCAAATAAATATATCGATTTAAATGAGCCTTGGGTTCTTGCAAAAGATGAAACTAAGAAAAAAAGATTAAATAAAGTAATATATACGTTAGCAGAAACAATAAGGATAATTACAGTTATGTTAAAACCGTATATGTTTGAAGTACCAAATAAGATATTTATTCAACTTGGCATATCACAAGAAGATGAGGAGCTAACAAGTTTAGAAAGTATTAGTGATTTTGGGAAAATACCAAACAATACAATATGTAAAAAAACTGAAAACATATTTCCAAGAATAGATGAAAAACAAATACTTAAAGAAAATGAAAAAGAAGATCAAGATAATAAAAAAAGAAATCAAATAGAAAAAGAAGAAAAGAGTCAAAGAAAGGAAGAAAAAAAGTTGGAAGAAGGAAAAAAAGAGATAATTACAATAGATGATTTTATGAAAGTTAATTTAAAAGTAGCGCAAATAATTGAAGTGGAACGTGTGGAAAATTCAGATAAATTATATAAATTAACTATTGATTTAGGTACAGAAAAAAGAACAATAGTATCAGGAATTGTTCCATATTATAACGAAGAAGAATTACTTAACAAGAAAGTTGTGGTAGTTGCTAATTTAAAACCTGCCAAATTAAGAGGAATAGAATCTAATGGAATGTTACTTGCAGCTGGGGATAACGATATAGTTAAATTATTAGTAATAGATGGAGATATAGCAAACGGCACTAATATACATTAAAATAAAGAAAATGGGAGAAATATATGTTTAAAATAAAAAATAAAATAGTATCTGAAATTTTAGAATGGGCACTATGCTTTTTAATAGCATTTGTTCTGTATTTAATAATTAATTATTTTTTTGGTACAGTATCAGGAGTAAAACAAGTTTCAATGAAACCAACTACAGTAGAAGGAGATAGACTTCTAATAAAAAGGCCAACTATATTTAAACAAGAGTTAAAGTATGGAGATATAGTTACATTGGAAGCACCTATAGGACCATATGAGTATGTAATGGAGCCAAATAGGGTGTTAGAAGGAGAGGAAGCTACTGCTACGTATACAGAGCATAAAGGAATAAGTAAATTTTTATATAGCTTTGTTGGAATAGGTAAAATAAGTTATATAAAAAGAGTTATTGGACTTTCTGGTGATCATATAGAAATAAAAGATGATGGATATGTATATAGAAATGGTGAAAAACTAGAAGAAACATATACAAAAGATGGAACAACAAGTCAAAATGGAAAATATATTAATTTAATAGTTCCAGAAAATACTATATATGTAATGGGAGATAATAGACTAGAAAGTAAGGATTCAAGGTATTTCGGATGTATACCAATAGATAAAGTTGATGGTTATGTTATAACAAGGGTATGGCCAATAACTAAATGGGGTAATCTTTAATAGTAAGTAGGTGATATATGTGTTTGATAATGTTATAGGGCATGAAGAAGTAAAAAAACATTTAATTTCTGTTATAAATAGTAATAATATATCACATTCATATTTATTTGAGGGAAAAGAAAAGATAGGCAAGTGTACAGTAGCAAAAGAATTTGCAAAACAAATATTAGGTGTAAATACTTTAGAAAGTTCACCAGATTATAAATATATATCAAAAAAAGAAGATAAAAAAGATATATCAGTAGAGCAAATAAGGAAAGGCTTAATAGATGATGTATATATAGCACCTGCAGTATCAAAAAAGAAAATATATATAATAGATGACGCACAAAATTTGAATATATCAGCACAAAATGCATTACTTAAAACATTGGAAGAACCACCTCATTATGTCGTTATAATTCTAATATCTAATTCGCTATCTGCGTTTTTGCCTACAGTATTATCTAGGATAAATAAGCTAAGTTTTAGTGGAATAAAAAAAGAAGAAATAACTAGTTATATAAAAATGAAATATGACAAGAAAATTGGTAATGAATTATTAGAATATATAGATGGTTCTTTAGGTTTGGCAATAGATATAATAGAAAACAATGAAAAAGAAAATTTTGAAAAAGTAGAAAGAATATATAATAATATAGTAAATAAAGATTATATAGAAGTATCTTTAGAACTAAAAAATATAGAACTTAGTAACACTAAGTATATGAATTACTTAAGTACTTTATTCTATATAAACAATAAACTTTTTGCAATAAAATATATAGAGAAAGCAATTAATAGATTGAAATATAATGGAAATTATGATATAGTAATAAATAGTATGATAATAAATATAATTAATAATATTTAGTGATAAATAGTTAGGAGAAATTTATGGAAGGAATACTAGCGGTCAGATTTAAAAAAACAGGTAAACTACAGTATTTTAATCCTCTTAAATTTGGCTTTAGAATAGGTGATATGATAATAGCAAATACAGAAAGAGGAGAAGAAATAGGTAGGGTAGTAAAAATATTAAAAAAAGAAGAAGTTCCAAGTGAGGTTACTGTTCAAGATATAATAAAACCAGCGACAAGAAATGATCTACAAATACAAAAAGAAAATGAAAAGAAAGCAAAAGAAGCATTAGAATATTGTAAAAAGTTAGCAAAAGAAATGAAACTTAATATGAAATTGTTAATTGCTGAATATACGTTTGATGGGTCAAAGCTTACCTTTTATTTTGTATCAGAGGATAGAGTCGATTTCAGAGAATTAGTTAAAAAGCTTGCAACAGAATATAAAGTGAGAATAGAATTAAGACAAATTGGACCAAGAGATGAAGTAAAAGCTTATCCAAATTTAGGAATGTGTGGAAAAGAAGTATGTTGTAGAACATTTTTACAAGACTTTGAATCAGTAACAATTAAAATGGCAAAGGAGCAGGGATTACAAATAAATATGTCTAAACTGTCTGGAGCGTGTGGAAGACTTAAATGCTGTTTAAAATATGAAGAAGAAATATATAAAGAAAATTTAAAAAAATTACCTAAAGTTGGAGATATAGTCAAATTAGAAGGAAAAGAAGCTAAAGTAGTAGGAATTGATATTTTAAATCTTAAAGTAAGAGTTAGACTTGGAAAAAGTGAAGAAGATGAAAGATTTGAAGTTGTAGATGTAGATAAAATTGATAATATAAAAAGCAATAAGAATGAAAATGAAGAAGAAAATAAGAAATAAGAATAAAATTAATATATATAGTAGTATACTTTGTATAAGGGGGTGAAATATATGGCATACAAAATATCAGATAAATGTATTTCTTGTGGAGTGTGTGCAGCAGAGTGCCCAGTTGGCGCTATAAAACAAGGCGATGGCAAATATGTAATAGATGAAAATTTATGTATAAATTGTGGCATGTGTCAATCAGTTTGCCCTGTAGGAGCACCAGAGGAAGAATAACACAAAATAAAAATATATGAAAATATGTTGTGTAGTAAATATTAGAATCTAATCTATATATTTAATGCACGATTTTTTATATATTCATAAAAAAATATATACTATCAATTTCTTTTATTCTATTGATTTTATGCCCATTGTATGATATATTAAATATATTAATGAAAGGTGATATCATGTTAAAAGGAGTAGGAATTTTATCAGCTCTTATGCTTTTGTTTATTGCTATAATAGTAATATTTAATGCAAGAGGTATAGTCAGAAAAAGTAAGAATAACGTAGCTAAAAATGAAAATGCTGTTGTAATTGGTACAAAAGTATTAGGATATATTTTGTGTATAATATCATTAGTATTATTATTTTTGCTAAAATAGAAGTTAAGGAGTGAATTAAATGGAAAATAAATTTGATCCAAATAAGTTTGAAGATAAAATATATGATAATTGGGATAAAAAAGGATATTTTAAATGTAAGGTGGATAAAACAAAAAAACCTTTTGTTATTGTTATACCACCACCTAATATAACTGGTAAGCTTCATATGGGACATGCACTTGTAAATACAATTCAGGATATATTTATAAGATACAATAGGATGAATGGTATCCCTACTTTATGGGTACCTGGAACAGATCATGCAAGTATTGCAACTGAAGTTAAAGTAGTAGAAAAATTAAAAAAAGAAGGAAAAACAAAGGAAAGTATAGGAAGAGAAGAATTTTTAAAAGAAGCATGGAAGTGGAAGGAAGAGTATGGTTCTGAAATAACAAAACAGCTAAGAAAAATCGGCTGCTCTTGTGACTGGGAAAAAGAAAGATTTACACTTGATGAAGGTTGTTCAAAAGCAGTAATAAAAGTTTTTGTAGACTTGTATAACAAAGGACTTATATATAGAGGTACAAGGCTTGTAAATTGGTGTCCAGTATGTAAAACTTCTATATCAGATATAGAAGTAGAATTTGAGGAAAAAGATTCTAATTTATGGCATATTAGATATCCAATAGAAAATACTAATAATTTTTTAGTGATAGCTACTACAAGACCAGAAACGATGCTTGGTGATACTGCGGTTGCGGTGAATCCTAAGGATTCTAGATATTCTGACTTAATAGGCAAAAGAGTAAAATTACCACTTACAGATAGATATATTGATATAATAGCAGATGAATATGTTGAAATGGACTTTGGTACCGGTGTAGTTAAGATTACTCCTGCACATGATCCAAACGATTTTGAAGTTGGTAATAGACATAATTTAGAACAGATAAATATACTAAATGAAGATGGTACTTTAAACGAAAATGCTGGTAAGTACGAAGGGCAAGATAGGTTTGAAGCAAGAAAAAATATAGTAAATGACTTAGAAAAACTAGGACTTATGGAGAAAATAGAGCCATATACTCATAATGTTGGTACATGTTATAGATGTCATAGTGTAATAGAGCCATATATGTCATTACAATGGTTTGTTAAAATGGAATCTATGGCAAAACCTGCAATTGAGGCAGTAAAAAATGAAGAGATTAAATTCATGCCTAAAAGATTTGAAAAGAACTATTTTAATTGGATGGAAAATATACAAGATTGGTGTATATCTAGACAATTATGGTGGGGACATAGGATACCTGCATACTACTGTGAAAAATGTGGAAAAATTATTGTATCTGAAAGCAAGCCAAACTCATGTGAATGTGGTGGACATTTAGTTCAAGATGAAGATACTCTAGATACATGGTTTAGTTCAGCACTTTGGCCATTTTCAGTATTTGGTTGGCCAGATAACACTGAAGATTTTGAGTATTTTTATCCAACAACTACACTTGTAACAGCTTATGATATATTAACTTTCTGGGTAAGTAAAATGATATTTAGCGGTATCGCCTATACAGGCAAAATACCATTTAAAAATGTATACATGCATGGACTTGTAAGAGATGATAAAGGAAGAAAAATGTCTAAATCACTTGGTAATGGAGTAGATCCTTTAGATGTTATCACTCAATATGGAACAGATTCACTTCGTTTTTCTTTAATACAAGGTATTTCTCAAGGAAATGATGTAAGATACAAAAAAGAAAAAGTAGAAGCAGCAAAAAATTTCACAAATAAATTATGGAATGCGGCAAGATTTTTAAAAATGCATCTTGATGAAGCAAAGATAACAGATAAACTTGTAGATACAATGAACACTGAAAACATTCATGAACTAGATTTAAAACCAGAAGATAAGTGGATTGTTTCTAAATTATCTAAACTTACAAACGAAACGAGAAAAAATTTTGAAAGCTATGAGATTGGAATAATTATTACAAAAATTTATGATTTCATTTGGTCAAACATATGTGATTCATATATTGAAATGATAAAACCAAGATTATATAACAAAGAAGACAAATCATCATATGATACTGCTGTTATAACTTTAAATTATGTATTACTTAGTGCACTTAAAATATTACATCCTTTTATGCCATATATAACTGAAAAAATATTTTTAGACTTAGATATGAAGAAAATAAAAGGCGAAAATGAAAGTATAATGGTCTCTAAATTTCCAGATGACGATATAACTTTTGATAATATTGAAAATTTGGTGGATGAAATACTTGAAACAATAACAGAAATTAGAAATGTTCGTGCAACATCAGATATACCACCATCTAAAAAAATCACTTCATATATTCATATAACAAATAACGAACTAAAAAAAGATATTATTGATAGTTTTGAATATATAAAAAAATTAGTTGGATTGGAGAATATACAAGAAGTAGAAAATATAAAAAGTACGATGTTAGCCATTACCAAAAATGATTATATAATATATTTAGATTTATCTTCAGTAGTAAACAAAGAAGAAAAAATATTAAAATTGAACGAGGAAAAAGAACTTGCAATAAAAGAATTAAATAGAGCAAAATCAATGTTGCAAAACGAGAAATTTGTTATGAAAGCACCAAAGGAGCTAATAGAAAAAGAAAAAGAAAAGGTAGAAAAATATAGTGATTTGATAGCAAAAATAGAAGAAAATTTAAAAAATATATGATAAGTAGCCTAGTTATGACTTGTAACTAGGCTATTGTTTTTCAAATTATAATTAATTAGATAATACTTTATATTTAGTATACAATTACCTTTATTTTATATTAACTATTGTGAAAAAACCTTAAATTATTGACTTTTACTAAAAAAAATAGTACAATATATACTGTAAAATTTTAAGAAAGAAGGAAATCATGAAGAAAAATAAAACAAAGAAAAAAGTAGAATTAAACGTATTTACTATGCAAATAATATATCTTTTTGTTGTTATAGTATTTGCAGTTATTTTTTCAGTAATAATGCCTTCTAGTATATATATTGATTTGCTAGTTGTATTCTTTACAGCTGGGTTATCTATATATGTGTGTTTTAAAGAAATAAAAAGTAGGAAATATAGGGTTAGAGATATTGCAAAAGGAGTAGACCTAGCCTTAAAAGATAATTTTAATACTGTTAAAATACCAATGGCAATGGTTTTAAATTCAGTTGATATTGTATGGAAGAATACTATTTGTACAACAGATATACCAGATGAAACTATAATAGATGTTGCAATAGATATAGAAAAGAAAAATAATTTAAAAGAAGAATTAAAGACTTCAATATCATTTGCTGGTAAATCATATAATATAGTTGGAAGTCATGTTACTTTTACTGATTATAGTTGCTTATTGTTATCTTTTATAGATATATCAAAAGAACATGAGCTAGTTAATTTATTAGATGATACGAAAACTACAGTTGGTATGATTTTTATAGATAATTACGATGAAACATTACAAGGATTAGATGATATGATAAGACTTGATGTTGTATCAAAAATAGATAAAGAGATAAGAAAATGGGTTAAAGAAGTTAATGGAGCAATTGCAAAAACCGATAAAGATAGATATATGATTTTTATTGAAAAAAAATATATTGCTGATATGGAAAAAACATCATTTGATATACTTGAAAATATTAGAAATATAACTAATGTAACTAAATTACCAATAACTATATCAATAGGTATGTCATATGCAGATCTCTCATTAAACGATAGACATTCTGAAAGTTCTTCTGCTCTTGATATAGCACTTGGTAGAGGTGGTGACCAGGTTGTTATAAAAAATGGAAAGAAGTTTGATTTTTATGGAGGAAATAATATAGGACTCGAAAAAACAAGTAGAGTAAGAGCAAGAACAATTGCACAAGCACTAAAAGATATAATGGAAAAAGTAGATAATATATATATAATAGGACATAAAAATACTGATATTGACTGTATAGGAGCTGCAGTTGGAGTATATAAAATAGCAGAGTCATTAGGAAAAAATGCCAATATAATTGTAGATGCAAAGTATAATAATAGTACTAAATTAGTTGTAGACAGATTAAAAAATCAAAAGGAATATGAAGAGGTATTTTATACAAAAGATGATATAAAGAAGATAGATTATGATAATTCATTATTAATAGTCGTGGATACTCATAAGAAAACATTTTTAGCAGTAAATGATTTAATAGATAATTTTGAAAAAATAGTTGTAATTGACCATCATAGAAGAGGTCCTGAGTTTATAGACAATGCACTTCTTACTTATCATGAGATATACTCATCTTCAACATCAGAGTTAGTAACAGAGTTATTAATGTATTTGGAAAATATAAAATTAACATCGTATGAAGCAGAAGCAATATATGCTGGAATACTAGTTGATACTAAGAATTTTACATTTAAAACTGGTGTTAAGACATTTGAAGTAGCAGCATATTTAAGAAGAAGTGGAATGGATATTACAGAAGTAAAACAAATATTCCAAAATGATTTTGAAACATACGTTGCAAAAGTAGATATAGTAAAAAATGCAGAGATAATAGAAGGAAAAATTGCTATTTCTACATCCGATGAGATTCATGATGATATGCCAATTATTGCAGCACAAGCAGCAGATGAGTTACTTACTATAACAGGAATATCAGCATCTTTTGTACTATGTAAAGTAGATAATGTAATAATGATATCAGGAAGATCAATGGGAGACATTAATGTACAAAGTATATTAGAAACAGTTGGAGGTGGAGGACACCTAACTTTTGCAGGGGCACAAATAGCAGGGATTAGTATAGAAGAAGCAAAAGAAAAACTGGTTCAAAGTATACACTCGTATCTTACTAAATTAAAAGAAAAAGAATAGAGGTGTATTTATGAAAGTTGTTTTAAATCAAGATATAAAAGGATTAGGTAAAAAATTATCAGTAGTAGAAGTAAGTGAAGGATATGCAAGAAATTTCCTTATACCTAAAAAACTAGCAAGTATCGCAGATAATAAATCAATGACAGAAGCAAATACAAAAAAAGAAGCATTACAATTTAAGAAAGGCGAAGAAACTAAAGAAGCTTTAAATAAAAAAGCAATGATAGAAAAAACATATATAGAGTTTAAGCATAAAATAGGTGATAACGGAAAATTATTTGGAAGTGTTACTGAAAAAGAAATAGCAGAAGAAGTAGAAAAGAAATTTAATATTAAAGTAGACAAGAAAAAGATTACTCTTGATAGAAGTATAAAAGAGATAGGAAGTTATACAGCTGATATTAAACTATATGAAGCAATAGTAGCAAAATTAAAAATATTAGTAGTAAAAGATTAATAGGTGATATAAATGTCAAATGAACTTTTAAATAGAGTAGAACCATGCGATGTAATAGCAGAACAAGCTGTACTAGGGTCAATGCTTGTAGACAAAGATGCAGTTATAGTTGCAATGGAGATACTAAAACCAACTGATTTTTATAGAGAAGATAATAAAGAGATATTTGCAGCTATGACTGATTTATATGGTACTGGTTCTCATATTGATACAATAACTGTAAAGGATCAATTATCATTAAGAGGAACATTAGAAAAAGTTGGTAATATAGCATATATTGCTTC
This sequence comes from uncultured Clostridiaceae bacterium, assembly GCA_964593045.1. GTDB lineage: Bacteria > Bacillota > Clostridia > TANB77 > CAG-465 > JAOAHC01. The sequence continues at coordinate 10,885 of CAZQJQ010000008.1, read as the reverse complement.
ATTGATAGATAATGTACCAACTACTTCAAATATAGAACAATATGTAAGAATAGTTGAAGAAAAATCTACTATACGTCAACTTATAAAAACAGCAAATGAAATTCTTAAAATGGGATATTCTCAAACTGAAGAAGTTGATACCATAATAGAACAAACAGAAAAAAAGATATTCGATGTATTACAAAATAGAAATTCAAGAGGCTATGAAAGCATAAAAGAAATATTAATAACAACATTTGATAACTTAGAAAGAATGGCTAAAAATAAAAATAAAGTTTCTGGAATAGAAAGTGGCTTTGTTGATTTGGACAACAAAATATCTGGGCTTAATCCTTCAGACCTTATAATTGTAGCAGCAAGACCAGCAATGGGGAAGAGTGCTTTTGTATTAAATATCGCCAGTCAAGTAGCATCAAAAATCAAAGTGCCTGTTATGATATTTAGTTTAGAAATGTCAAAAGAGCAAATGGTAAATAGAATATTGTGTTCAGAAAGCGAAATAGATAGCATGAAAATAAGGAATGCTGATTTGACAAGTGAAGACTGGTTAAAATTAGGCAAAGCTAGTAGCAAACTTGCAGAAGTACCTATTTACATAGATGATACGCCAGGTATTACATCAACAGAACTTAGAGCAAAATGTAGAAAAGCAAAACTTGAAAAAAATATAGGATTAATAATAATTGATTACATGCAACTTATGGAATCTAAGTCAAGAAATTCATCAAGACAACAAGAAATATCAGAAATAAGTCGTTCTTTAAAAATACTTGCAAAAGAATTGTCAGTTCCAGTAATTGCATTGTCACAACTTTCTCGTGCAACCGAACAAAGAACAGACCATAGGCCACTTCTTAGTGATTTAAGAGAATCTGGTTCTATTGAGCAAGATGCAGATATAGTACTATTTTTACATAGAGAAGAATATTATAACCCTGATACAGAAAATAAAAATGTTGCTGAGGTTATAATAGCAAAAAATAGAAACGGTGCAACCGGTACAGTAGAGCTTGCTTGGCTTGGACAGTACACAAAATTTGCTAATCTATATAGAGGATAATTTATGAATAATACTAATATATCAAAAATGATAGAAAATAAAATAAAGACAACATTAATTACAAATAAATTAATACAAAATAATGATAAAATTGTAGTAGGTGTATCTGGTGGACCCGATTCAATGTGCTTGTTGAATTCACTTATAACAATAAAAGAGGAGTTAAAATCAAAAAATAATATAACATATAATATATTTGTAGCACATGTAAATCACATGATTAGAGAAGAATCAGAAAAAGAAAAAAACTATGTTGAAAATTTCTGTAAAAAATATGATATTCCATTTTATTACCATAAAGCAGATGTTAGTAAGATTGCAAAAGATAATAAAATATCAGAAGAAACCTGTGGTAGAAACATTAGATATGAGTTTTTTAATAATGTATTAAATTTAGTTGGAGCAAATAAGATAGCAGTAGCACATAATTTGGATGATAATGTTGAAACAATACTTTTAAATATTTTAAGAGGCTCTGGACTAAAAGGCATTGGTGGAATGAGATATAGACATGAGAATATAATAAGACCTATGTTAGATATTGAAAAAAAAGATATTATTTTATATTGTGAATATAATGATATACAACCATGTTTAGATAGTACAAATTTTCAAGATTTATATAAAAGAAACAAAATAAGATTAAACTTAATACCAATGCTAAAAAATGAATATAATCCAAATTTAATGCAAAATATATTAAGGATGAGCAAGATTGCACAGGCAGAAGAAGACTTTATACAAAAATATACAAAAAAAACAGTTGAAAAAATTATAATATCAGAGTATAATAATTGTATTGAATTTACAACTAAAGATCTATTAAATGAACATGAAGCTATAATACATAGAGTAATACGTGAAATTATTTGCAAGTTACAAAAAAATTTAGATGGTATTGAGAATATACATGTTCTTGATATAGAAAAGTTAATTAAAAATAATATAAAAGGAAAAAAGTATATAATTGGTAATAAATTTACAGTAGTTATAAAATCAAAATTTATTGCAAATATATATAAAAATTAATGGAGGTAGCAAATTGAAGAAAAGAGGTATTTTAAGAACTATATTAACATATACTGCGTTGTTTTTAATAGCGATATATTTTATATCATATTTAAATATGAGCACAGTAAAAGAAATGACTTATACAGAGTTAATGCAAAGAATAAATGAAAAAAATGTTGAATCAATAACGATACAAAGTGATAAAGAATCAGCTGTGGTAGTTTTGAAAAACGAAGAAAATGTAAAAAGAACGGTAAATATACCAGATAGTACAGCTTTAATTACAGCATTACAACAAAATGTTGTAAATGGTGAGTTTGAATTAACAGTAGCAGAGCCATCAACTATGGAAGTTATAGGTCCACTTATTCCGAACATATTATTACTTCTTGGTACATTTTTAATATTTGTATATATGTTAAGAAAAACAGGTGATGGTAATTCTAAGGCAATGAGTTTTGGAAAAAGCAGAGCAAAGAAAACGGATGCTAATTCAAAGAAAAAAGTAACATTTGAAAATGTAGCTGGACTTAAAGAAGAAAAAGAAGAACTAGAAGAAATAGTAGAATTTTTAAAACACCCTAAAAAATATCAAGAAATGGGTGCAAGAATTCCAAAAGGAATATTATTAGTAGGACATCCTGGAACAGGTAAAACATTACTTGCAAAAGCAGTATCAGGAGAAGCAGGAGTTCCGTTTTTCTCAATAAGTGGATCTGACTTTGTTGAAATGTTTGTAGGTGTTGGTGCATCAAGAGTAAGAGATATGTTTGAACAAGCTAAATCTAATGCTCCATGTATCTTGTTTATAGATGAAATAGATGCAGTAGGTAGACAAAGAGGAGCTGGACTTGGCGGTGGACATGATGAAAGGGAACAAACATTAAATCAACTATTAGTAGAAATGGATGGGTTTGGAACTAACGAAGGAATAATAGTTATGGCCGCTACAAACAGACCTGACATACTAGATCCAGCATTACTTAGACCTGGTAGATTTGATAGACAAATAGTAGTTCATGAGCCGGATATTGGTGCAAGGGAAGAAATATTAAAATTACATGCTAAAAACAAACCCTTTGTATCGGGAATAGACTTTAAAGTAATTGCAAAAAATACAGCTGGTTTTTCTGGAGCAGACCTTGAAAATATGATAAATGAGTCAGCACTTCTTGCTGCAAGGAAAAATAAAAAGACAATAGATATTGCAGATGTAGAAGAAGCAATGGTAAAAGTTATGATGGGGCCTGAAAAAAGAAGTAAAATAATAAGTGATAAAGAAAAGAAACTTACAGCATATCATGAAGCAGGTCATGCAGTTGTTTCAAGATTCCTACCTACTCATGATACAGTACATCAGATCTCTATAATACCACGAGGTATGGCAGGTGGTTATACAATGTATAAACCAAATGAAGATAAGAGCTATAGATCAAAATCTGAGATGCAAGAGCATATTGTATCACTTCTTGGAGGAAGAGTTGCAGAACAATTAGTATTGAATGATATAAGTACAGGAGCTTCAAGTGATATAGAAAGAGCAAGTAAAATTGCAAGAAATATGGTTATGAAATATGGTATGTCAGAAAAACTTGGACCAATAACTTTTGGAACAAATCAAGAAGAAGTATTTTTAGGCAGAGATATAAATAACCAAAGGAACTTCAGTGAAAAAATTGCTGCTGAAATTGATGAAGAAGTTCAAGATATAATAAGAAGAGCATATGATTATGCAGAAAGATTACTAAAAGATAATATTGATAAATTACATAAAGTAGCGGAAAAATTATTAGAACAGGAAAAAATAAACAGTGAAGAATTTGAAGCAATATTTGCTGAATAATATATTTATATAAAGTAAAAGTACAGTATATACTGTACTTTTGCTATTTTATGGTAAAATTAAGTTAAAATGTCAAAAAAAGTTGACAAACTTTAAAAAAAATAATATAATATATTATATTTAAAAGTTACACAGATACTAATGTATTAAGTAAATTAAGCGAACTTTCGCTTAAAAAATATTTTATTTGGAGGTATTTGTACTATGTTGACAGCAGGAACAAAAGAAGAAAAAGGGATAATAACAATCCCGAAGAAGTCCTATGCAGCGGTGTGTACTGCAATCTATTGTAAGGTGACAGGGGTGTCACTTGACAAGGTTTCTTGGATGGAAGATGATGATATTGATAGGACACCTAAAATGTGTGGCAAACTTCCGTCGAAATTTTGTGAATTGTGTAGCCATATGGTGATTTACCATGGGTTCTTTGATCCGATTATATCTGGATCTGATACGCCCAAGGAAGTGATTTCCAAAATCATTGACTACATGGAAGACTTTCTGGAAAAACAAAGTGTGGTTGCGTGATATTGAAATTTCAAAAAATCCAAATAGGAGAAAAAATCTAATATGAAGGAGAGGATAATTCTATTATAGAATGACTCGATGAGCCATCTCTTTTAAGGGATGTAATTCTTTGTATGTAAAATTTAAGCCAGCTATTGATTAGCTGGCTTTTTTATGATATAATATACATACTTGTGTATAAATAAATACACAAAATACACACACGAAACTAGTTTTACGCTTCTTCCATTATGGACGCAGTAAAGCGTTTAAGTTCGTGGAGGTTTAAGAAGGAGGAATTTTAAAATGGCATTAATACCAATGCAATCATTACTAGAAGCAGGTGTTCACTTTGGACATCAAACAAAAAGATGGAACCCTAAAATGGCTCCATATATTTACACAGCAAGAAATGGTATATATATACTAGACTTGCAAAAAACATTAAAAAAAGCTCAAGAAGCATATAACTTAACAAAAAAAGTTGTTGCTGATGGTGGGCTAGTTCTTTTTGTAGGAACAAAAAGACAAATTCAAGAGACTATAAAACAAGAAGCAGAAAGATGTGGTATGTACTACATAAATAGTAGATGGTTAGGTGGAACATTAACTAACTTTTCTACAATTAAAAAAAGAATAGCAAGACTTATTGAATTAGAAAAAATGGAACAAGATGGTACTTTTGAAGTATTACCTAAAAAAGAAGTTATAAAATTAAGACAAGAAATGGATAAATTAAACACAAATCTTGGCGGAATTAAAACAATGGAAAAACTTCCATCACTTATATTTTTAGTTGATACAACAAAAGAATTAATATGTGCAAAAGAAGCTGCTAAATTAGATATACCAACAATTGGACTTCTAGATTCAAATTGTGATCCAAGTGTTGTAGATTATGTTATACCTGGAAATGATGATGCTGTAAGAGCTGTATCATTAATTGCTGGTAAAATAGCAGATGCTGTTATAGAAGCAAAAAGTGGAAATTTAGAAGAAGTTGAAGAAACTGAAGAAGTTGAAACAATGGCTGAGTTAGTTGCACAAGTTGGTGAAGATAAAATAGAAAGAAAACCAAGACAAAATAATAACAAAAACAATTATAGAAATAATGATAAAAGAAGAGATTATAGAAATAATAAATAGGAGGGATATATATGGCAGTTACAGCAGAGCAAGTTAAAGAGTTAAGAGATATGACAAATGCAGGTATAATGGACTGTAAAAAAGTACTTGTTGAGACAGATGGAGACATGAATAAAGCAGTTGAACTTTTAAGAGAAAGAGGAATTGCAAAGGCAGCTAAAAAAGCTGGTAGAGTTGCATCTGAAGGACTAGTTGAAGCATATGTACACAATGGTAAATACGGTGCTTTAGTTGAAGTAAATTCTGAAACAGATTTTGTTTCAAATAACGAAGAATTTAAAACTTTTGTTAAAGATATAGCTATGCATATAGCAGCTATAGGGCCAAAGTATGTAAGAAGAGAAGATGTACCGACTAATGTTGTTGAAGCTGAAAAGGAAACTCTTAAAGCTCAAGCTTTAAATGAAGGAAAACCAGCAGCAGTAGTTGAGAAAATGGTTGAAGGAAGAATTAATAAATTTTTTGCTGAAATTTGTCTACTTGAGCAACCATTTGTTAAAAATCCTGATATAACAGTAGGACAATTACTTACAGAATTAATTGCAAAAATCGGTGAGAATATAGTTATAAGAAGATTTGCAAGATTTGAAAGAGGCGAAGGAATAGAAAAAGAAGAATGCAACTTTGCTGAAGAAGTAATGAAACAAGTTAACGGTTAATAGTTTGATGTGCTAAGGCACATCTTTTTTTATATTTTTGTTGCAATAAATATTTATATATTGTATAATTGTATAAAAAGAAGGGAGTTTTTTCATGAATCCAAAATTTAAAAGAGTATTAATAAAATTAAGCGGTGAAGCAATAGGAAAAGAAGATGGCAGAGGGATAGACAGTGATAAATTAAAAAAAGTAGTAGATCAGCTAATAGAAGTTAAGAACGCTGGAGTACAACTTGCTATAGTAATAGGGGCAGGTAATTTTTGGAGAGGTAGATATGGAAAAGACTATATGGAAAGAACAACATCAGATTATATGGGAATGCTTGCTACAACTTTAAATGCAATGGCTTTACAAGATATGATAGAACATAGAGGTTTGCAAACAAGAGTGATGACAGCAATAGAAATGAGACAAATAGCAGAACCATATATCAGAAGAAGAGCGATAAAACATTTAGAAGATAACAAAATAGTAATATTTGCATGTGGAACAGGTAATCCATACTTTACTACAGATTCGGCTGCAGCTTTAAGAGCAATAGAAGTAGGAGCAGATGTAATATTACTTGCTAAAAATATAGATGGAGTATATGATAAAGATCCGAGCACAAATGAGGATGCGAAAAAATTAGATGAAGTAACATATATGGATTGTATAAACCAAAGATTACAAGTAATGGATGCTACAGCAATAACATTGTGTATGGAAAATATGATACCTATAATAGTATTTGGACTTAATGAAAAAGACTCAATAAAAAAAGCTGTAAGTAAAGAAAAAATAGGAACAATAATAGAGGAGTAGATAAGTATGGAAGAAAAAGAATTATATAAAATATCACCAAACTATAAATTCATATATGAACTTGCAATGCCAACAGGAAGAAAAGTAACCAATATCATTATATTAATATTAGTTATGTTTTTTATATATTTATTAATTAGTTTTAAATTAACTACATTTATAAATCCAAGTGATATAGAAATCCCAATGGATACTATTGATTCATTCTTTAATATAGGTTTTTTGCTCTTGTTTATATTCTTAATTGCTAAATTAGTTATCTTACTTATATTACAAATTATGCAATACAAAAATACAAGATATACTTTTTATGAGACATATATGACATTTGAAGATACTTTTTTAAATCAACATAGAAAAAAAATAGTATATGCTAATATTCGTGAGGTTGAGATAAGAAGAACAATATGGGATAGATTAAATAACAGAGGAGTAATTGTAATATATACTAGTGCGGAAAATGATGGGCAAAATGGTATGGTTATGTATAGCATAAAAGAAGTCAATGATGTATATGCAAGAGTAGATGAATTAGTTCATACGGCAAAAGAAAAAGAGAAAAAAGAAGAAATAAAAGAGTCAGTACAAGAACAAGTGAGTAATAGTGCTACATCATCTATTTCTACAAATACTACTGAAAATAGTAATATAAATATAACAGCAAAAGATGAAGAAAAGGCTTTTAGAGATAGCTTAAAAAATTAATTATACAAAATTTGCAAAAAGACTTGATAATTGTTTCTCATTTGTTATAAAATAAGGATAGCAAAATTCACCAACAAACTTAATTAAGGGAGAGGTATTTATGTATGACTGTAAGTACAGAAAAGAGTTTTCCAAAATTTTATTCAACTATTGTAGTAGCATGAGAGACAGTCGTCATCTTAACAAAATGTGTAAGAAAATAGCACTTTACGAGTGTATGATGACACAAATGTATGACATTCTTTATGATGAGTGCTTGGATGTTTCAGATGCAAAAAAGCTTCTTTTCTCAATATATGATTTTGATATTGTAGAAGAAATAGAATCTTTGATTATGAGAACAGTAGAAGATAAAAATTGCCGGAAGAAAATTCGGTTATACATCTTAGGACCAACAGATAACATTGAAAAAATCATTTCTGATAGAAAACATTACATGACAACAGAAGAGATTGTGTATCTTAAAATACACACAAGAAAACATAAGAAACATGATAAGTTTTTTGAAGGTATAAAAAGAGTTTCATGATTTTAAAGGGTGCATTAGCACCCTTTTTTCTACATATATATTGACTAATTTGTATAAAAAGAGTATAATACCATTGTAAAATGGAGGGATTAACTTGAAAAAAGACAACATTATTAAACTTATACTTGCTATTTTAGTTATTGCCGCTTTAGTATATGTTACCATATTTGGTTTAAATATAGGCGGAAAACAAATAATTAAAAAAGCATCACAAATAAACACAGGGCTTGATATAAGTGGAGGAGTATCCATTGTATACGAGGCTCAAGTAGAAGATGGTCAAGAAATAACACAAGAAGATCTTGATAAATCAAAAACTGTTATTTGTAAACGTTTAGAAGCAAAAAATATCTTTGATTATTTGGTAAGAACTGATTTGAGCACAAAACAAATACATATAGAAATACCAAGTAATAAAGAGGACACTTCTGCGGATCCACTTGCTGCAGTAGAAGGACTTGATAAAACAGCAAAAATAGAATTTAGAGATCCAGATGGAAATGTTTTATTATCGGGTGATGATATAAAATCAGCAGAATATAGTGATTCTGCAGTAGATAATACTGGAATATCATCTCCACATGTTGTACTTACATTTAGTGAAGAAGGGTCTAAAAAATTTGCTGAAGCTACAGGGAATTTAATAGGAAAAACAATTGATATATATTTAGATGATCAATTAATAACCAACCCAACTGTAAGTAGTAAAATTGAATCTGAAACAGCAATAATAACAATGGGAGATGGAACGTATGCTGAAAAGAAAGCTACAGCAACAGAATATGCAATGTTAATTGACTCAGGAGCATTACCATTTAGTTTAAGTGTAATAAATAAAGAATATATTGGACCTTCAATTGGTCAAAAAGCATTAGAAGTTTGTATATATGCAGGGCTTGTTACAATAATAGCAATCTGTATATTTATGATAGTAGCATATAGATTACCAGGTATAACAGCTTCAATTGCACTTATTGCATATGTAGCAATGCTTATATTTGTTATGACTGCTACGGGAATAAGCTTAACACTTCCAGGTATAGCGGGACTTATATTATCAATTGGTATGGCTGTTGATGCTAATGTACTTATATTTGAGAGATTAAAAGAGGAATTAAAACAAAATATTCCAATAAATAAAGCCTTTGAAAGAAGTTTTAAAAGGGCAATGTCTGCAGTAGCAGATGGAAATATTACTACATTTATAATTGCAATATTGCTATACTTGTTTGGTGTAGGTCCAATAAAAGGTTTTGGTATAGTACTTGCTATTGGTGTACTTATAAGTATGCTTACAGCAGTTATACTTACTAGATTTATATTAAAACAATTTTTGCCAATTGCAAATAAAAATACCTTCTTATTTGGTATGAAAAAGGAGGTAAAGTAAAATGAATAATATACATATAGATTTTATGAAACATAGATATTTATTTTTAATTATATCATTTGTAATTATAACAGCAGGAATAATTTATGGACTTACAACAGGTTTTGTATTTGATATAGATTTTAAAGGTGGAACTAATATACAAGTAGATTTAGGTGAAGCGTTTGATAACAATAAAGTTGCTGATATAGTACAAAACATAACTGGTCAAACTCCAATAATTCAAAAATTATCTAGTTCAGATGGAGCTGTATCAATAACAACAGATACAATATCTAATGAAACAACAGATAAAGTATTAGAAGAATTAAAGATTAAGTTTCCAAATATAGGTGAATCAACAACTAAAAATGTTCAACCTTCATATGGAAAAGAATTATTAAATTCTGCAATTACAGCACTTGTAGTAGCTATAGTTATATTATTAATATATATAGGTATAAGATTTAAAAATTTAGGTATGCCGGCAGCTATAACAGCAGTTATTGCACTTTTACATGATGCGTTATTTATGATAGCGATGTTTGCTTTCTTTAAATTTCCTATAAATTCATCATTTGTTGCAGTTATACTTACAATAATTGGGTACTCTATAAACGATACAATTATTGTATATGATAGAATAAGAGAAAACAAAAGAAAAATTACTAAATCAGTAAATTTAAGAGATACAATAAATGGTAGTATAATGCAAACAATGAGAAGAACAATATATACATCAATATCAACAGTTACAGCTATACTTATAGTATATGTATTTGCATATGTAAATGGCCAAACTGTATTAGAGCAATTCTCATTACCTCTTGTAATAGGAATACTAGTTGGAACATACTCATCAGTCTTTGTTGCCACATCATTATGGTACATTGTTGAAGAATGGTTAGATAAGAGAAAATCAAATACAAATAAAAATAAAAAAGTGAAGAGTAAAAAATAGAAATGAAATATGTTGGGATGCAAATTAAACATCTCAACATATTTTTTGATTAAAAGGGATTGACTTTTACTAAAATAATGATATAATATATTTTGTCCATGGGAGTGTGGCGGAACTGGCAGACGCACAGGACTTAAAATCCTGCGAGGGTTAAACCTCGTATCGGTTCGATTCCGATCATTCCCACCACAGATAAACTCTCTTGAAGTGTTTAAAATAAACGTTTCAAGAGAGTTTTTAGGCTGTATAATAAATGTTGGGGTGAGGAATAAAAAACTCACACCCAACAT
>CAZQJQ010000007.1:25519-43934 GCA_964593045.1 uncultured Clostridiaceae bacterium | reverse complement strand
ACATATCAAGTAAAAATAGATAAAACAGCACCAACAGCAGGAACAGCAACATTTAAAAAAGCAGATGGAAGTGCGTATACACCAGGAACATGGACAAATCAAAATGTTACAGCTACAGTTTCAAATGGTTCAGATTCCTTAAGTGGGCATAAATCAACTACAATAAGTGCAACAAATATAACAGCAGAGGGAACAACAAATGTAGTAGTAACAACAACAGATAATGCAGGAAATATAACAACAAGAACATATGTAGTTAAAATAGATAAAACAGCTCCTGTTATAGTAGCAACTTATACTCCTACTTCTGCTAGTAAATCAAATTTAACGGTAAATGTTACAGAAACTAATTTTGCACAGATGGTTATTGTTAATGATTCTTCTAGTGTAGTATATAGTGGAACTAGTAAGACTGCTACTGCATCAGTTTCTAATGATATGACATATAAATTATATGCATATGATCAGGCCGGAAATAGTTCTGTAGCCACAGTTACTATACCTAAAGTTGTAGCAAAGGCATCAACTTCTTCATCTGATTCATCAACTCCTAATTATTATTATACATTACAATCGGCAATAAATAATAGTCCTACAAATGGCACAACATCATACATTACTATGTTAAGTGATGCTGAGGAAGCAATATCTGTACAAAAAACAAAGAATATAGATTTAAGCATGAGTAATTATACACTTTCATCAAGTGCTTCAGATGTAATAAAAAATGCAGGTACATTAACTATTACAGGAAATGTAAGTAGTCCATCATTTTGTATAAAATCAACAGCTAGTAATTCACTTATATATAATTCAGGAACACTTGATATGGTAGGAATAGCATCAAACCCTAGTACAGTAGGCAATTATTTTTTATATAATACAGCTGGAACAGTAAATATTGATAATTGTGATATATACACAAATAATAAATCGGCAATTTCTTCATATGGAGGAACTATTACATGTAATGGATGTGATATTCAGTCTAATGGAGCTACTTCTACCATATATGTAAGTTCAACTACGCTTAATTTAAATACATGTAATGTAGATGCAACAATGATAGGAAGATGTATATATATGTCTGGTAGTGCAAATGTTAATATAACAGCAGGAGAGTATACAAATAGTGCTGGTACCCCAAGTAGAAATTATGCGCTTATACGAAATGCAGGTACAGGTACTGTAACTATTAATTCTGGTACATTTGATAATACAACAGGAAATCAATGTATAAATGTAGAAGGGGCTGGTGGTGGTACTTCAACAGGTAAAGTCAAAATAACTGGGCGGTACGTTTACTTCTGATGTTGTTAGTATTTATATAAATTCAAGTGCTAATCCATCATTGTATATAACAGGAGGATCATTTACATCAGATGCTAACAATTTAATACAGTTTGTAAACACTTCAACAACATCATATTGTGACATTATAGGTGGTAGACTTATAGCTAGTAGTGCAAGTTGTATAGGTACACATGGTGTATTAGATTTAGATGTTGGTGAGACAAATACATTTACCACTAGTTCACCAATAATATGCTCTATGGATGCATATGCAGTAAGAAGTGATGTTACAAATACATCTGTAACATTATACAATGGTACAATATATGGTGCTTCAAGAAGTAACAGCATAGTAGTTAATAGTAATGTATCTTTAAATAAAAGACCAAATGATGCTAGTTATACATATTCAATTTTAAATAGTTCGGATTCAAGTATGGGTATAACATTATATAAAAATTACTTATCTAGAAAAGCTAAATAATTGGTTATATGGTAAATATGTAAATAAAAAACAATTTAAATTTAACGGATATTATAAATTTGAAAAAAATAGCATTATATCTTGTTTTTTACTTAATACTATGGTATAATTTCATAAGTAAATGACATTGGGAGGAATAATAATGGGTTGGATTGATTGGACATTATCAATATTAACAATAATAGTAGGTATAGTTCTTACAGTAATAGTAGTAATGCAAGACAGTAAATCATCACAGTCATCTATAACTGGTGCGAATACTTTTTATGGAACAAATAAATCAAAAACTTTAGATGGATTACTTTCAAAATATACAGTAATCATAGCTATAGTTTTTATAGTTCTTTGTTTCTTAACTACACTTGCGATAATGAAATAAGGTAATAATATGAATGAGAATAAGGTAAATAAGAGAAAAGCATATAAAAATGTAAATAACAACACTAAAAACATAGATGTATTCTCTTTAGTAGCGCCTGAAGAATATAAAAGGAAGAAGGATACACTTACTTCCTTTTTTTTAAGTGAAGAATATGTACCACTTTCAAAAAAACAGGTTATAAAGTTATTTGATATTAAAAATAATGAAAAATTAATCTTTTTCAAAATTTTAGATGAACTAGAAAATGAATTTTTAATATATATAAATGAGGATAGTAAAATATTAAAATTAGATTCTGAAGTTGTTAAAAAATGTAATTATTCTGCAAAGTCGAATAAATTTGGTTTTGCAATACCGTTTGATGGCTCGAATGATATATATATATTGTCTGACAATTCTTTAAATGCTATGGATGGAGATACTGTTATCGTATATATTACAGCTACAAGAAGAAAAGAAAATACACATAAAGAAGGTAAAGTAACAAAAATATTAAAAAGAAATATAACTAAAATATATGGCAAATATATAGGGAGTGCAAATTTTGGATTTGTAGAACCGTTAAATCCAAAAATTAATGATATATATTTATCTAAAAAGAATAATTTAAATATAAAAGAATCATCAATTGTTGAAGTTGAGATTATAAAATACCCAACTAGAACAAGTAGAGCTGAGGGTAAAGTAATTTCTGTGATAGGTCCTTCAAATGATGATAAAGTATTAGTTGAAGCATTATATAAATCATATGGTTTAGATAAAAAAGAAGAATTTAATTCAAAAATATTAGAAGAATTAGATAAAATACCAGATAGTGTATCAGAAATAGAAAATAAAAACAGAGTAGATAGAAGAGAAGATAAAGTATTTACGATTGATTCATTTGATGCAATGGATTTAGATGATGCAATATCTGTAAAAAAAGAAAATGATAAGTATATATTATCTGTATATATAGCAGATGTTAGTTATTATGTAAAAGATGGAACATATCTAGATAAAGAAGCAATTGCAAGAGCAACAAGTATATATATACCAAAAACAGTAATACCAATGTTACCTAAAAAATTATCTAATGGAATATGTAGTTTAAATGCAAATGTTGATAGATTGGCACTGGCAGTAGACATGGTAATAGATAATTTAGGTAATGTTATAGACAGTAATATATTTAAAGCAGTTATAAACGTAAAAAAGAAGATGACTTATGAAAATGTGTATAAGGTTATAACTAAATCTGATGATAAAGTATTAGATGAGTATAAAGAATATATATGTGATATTGATATTATGAGAGAATTGGCAAACATTTTAAATAAAAAGAGAATGGAAAATGGAAGTATAAATTTTGATATACCAGAAACTAAAGTTGTATTAGATGATAATAACAATGTTATAGATATAAAACCATATGAAATAACAGAAGCAAATAATATAATAGAGGAGTTTATGCTTGTTACTAATACAACAGTTGCTGAAAGATTTTTCTTCATGCAAGCTCCCTTTATATATAGAATACATGAAAAACCAGATGAAGAAAAATTAAGAGAATTAAATGAACTTTTAATAAACTATGGTGAAAAGATAAAAGGCATAAAAAATGTACATCCTATAACATTAGCAAAGATATTGGATAAATTTAGAGATAATGAACAAAAAGATATAATATCCAAATTTATGCTAAGGACATTAAAGCTAGCTAAGTATTCTCATGAATGTACAGGACATTTTGGACTAGCATTTAAATATTATTGTCATTTTACATCCCCTATTAGAAGATATCCTGATTTATTTATACATAGAGTTATTTCAGAATATATAGATAAAGGATATAATCTAGATGATAGAAAAATACAAAAGTACTCAAAACAAGCAGAGAAATATGCTATAATATCATCAGATATGGAAAAAGAAGCAACTAAAATCGAACGAGATTTTGATAATTTATATGAAGCAATATATATGAAAGATAAGGTTGGACAAGTATTTAGTGCTGCAATATCTTCAATTACATCATTTGGTATGTTTGTAAGGATTAAAAATCAAATTGAAGGCTTTGTATCCTTTGATTCCTTACAAGATGATTACTATACATATGATGAAAAAAAATTAAGACTTATAGGAATGAGGACGGGTAATATATATAAAATTGGAGATAGAGTAGAAATTAAATTAGTAAAGGTAGATGTAAGATTAAAACAAATAGATTTCAATATAATTAGTAGGAGTGGTATAAATGAAAAAAAATAAAGATAATGTAAAAGAAGAAATAAAAAAAGAAAATGTAAAAAGTATAGATAAAAAGGAAAAATCAAAAACAAAGAGTACAAAGAAAAAATCTAAATTTGCTATGCTACTTTCAGACTTTTTTTGCTTTTATAAAAAGAATCTAAGGAAAAAGCACGTTATAGTATACATTATTATGCTTGTTTTATTTGGAACAATAACAGCTAGTCTAATATCTAATATAGATGTATCAACAGTAATGCAAGAGAATATGGATAATACTGAATATGCTAAAACATGGAGTTATGCAGTAGAAATGCTAAAAAATGAGACGATGTTGTTATTGATTACAGTAGTAGCTGGAATGGTTCCATTTGTATATATTCCTATAATTACTATGGCATGTGTACCATATACATATGCTCAAGAAATATATAATGTATTTATTGCTACAATAGGCAGTAAAAGTATGTTGTTTTTACTTATAAGCTCAGTTTTTCAACTAATAGGTATGAGCTTAGCTGTAGTTATTGGTATACATTATTGTAAAAATGCAACTAAGAAGTATATATATTCACAAAAGAACAGTTATGGATTTAAAGATTTCAAAATACAGTTTTATGAGATGATAAAAAAGAATAAAAAAGCAGAAGAATTAAGAAATAAAAAGAAGGAAGAACTTGAAAAAAATCAAAAATTAAATGTAAAAATCGATTACAAAAATATAATAATAGGTACAATAATTGCTATAGTAATACTTTCACTTTCACTTTTGATTTCACTAATATAAGGAGTTTTTATGAGAACAAGAAATAATCCAAATGCAGAAAATGAGTTATTAAAAAATAATATGTATATATCAAGCAAAGAAAAATTAAATGAAATTTTTGAAAAAAATAAAGGTAAAAAAGTAAATATTGAAATAGGTATGGGAAAAGGTGACTTTATATTTCAGATAGCTACTAAAAACCAAGATCAGTTATATATAGGTATAGAATTATCTAAAACTGTATTATATTTAGCAACTAAAAAAATAAAAAGGTATCAGGAAAATAATAATGTTTCTTTAAATAATGTATATTTTATGTCTTTTGATGCAAAGAATATATGTGAGTTTTTTAATAATGATACAGTAAATAAGATATATTTAAATTTTAGTGATCCATGGCCTAAAAATAAGCATGAAAAAAGAAGATTAACTCATCCTGATTTTTTAAAACTATATAAAAGTGTGTTAAAGTCTGTAGAAGAAATAAATTTAGAATTTAAGACGGATAATATAAAATTATTTGAATATAGTTTATGTAGTATAAATAATTTTGGCTCTAGTTTTAAAGAAATATATTTGGATTTACATAAAAGTAATGTAGAAAACATTATGACAGAGTACGAAACTAAGTTTTGTGCTAAAGGACCAATATATAAATTATGTGCAAAAATGAAATAATTCCTCAAAAATATTGACAAATTTCAAAAAATAGATTAAAATATATAGGTAACCGGTAAGAAGTGGTGGATATAGCTCAGTTGGTTAGAGCGCCAGTTTGTGGCACTGGAGGCCATGGGTTCGAATCCCATTTTCCACCCCACCTATATTAAATATATTGGGATGTCGCCAAGCGGTAAGGCACCAGACTTTGACTCTGGCATTCGTTGGTTCGAATCCAGCCATCCCAGCCATATAAAAAGAATGTAAAAAAATGTGAGAGAAAAATAAAATCTCTCATATTTCTTTTGTAGTTTTTATTTTATCATTTACAATTTTTTATATGTTGACATAAATTAATAAAAATGATATAATCTTTTTGCAAAGGTAGTAACTCTAATTTAATAAGAAAGAGGGAAAAACTATATGTTAAAAAGAATTGAAACTGGTTTTTGTACCGACTTTGGCAGAGTAGACAAATATCATAGTGGCAGATTATTTTATTTAGGAGATGAAGTAACTGAGGTTTTTAAAGAAGATGAAGAAGGACTACAAGTTATGTTTAGAAAGTTCGATGGAGTTGTCTCAGCTGATAGAGTTGAAATGTTAATTACAATGAACAAGCCAGTCTGTGTACGACAGGCAGTAAGAACATTTGCAACTGGTAACAGTAAACAGATTTTTTTAAGCTCGAATATTATGTTGAGACAAGGGGAAAATTACATTACATACAAAATTGATGGTGATGACAGAAATATTTTAACAAACATTGTGCTTGTTTTTCCATACGTACAAAACAAAAAGTATAAAGAAATTACATTT
This sequence comes from uncultured Clostridiaceae bacterium, assembly GCA_964593045.1. Lineage (GTDB taxonomy): Bacteria > Bacillota > Clostridia > TANB77 > CAG-465 > JAOAHC01. Next base: position 37,301 of record CAZQJQ010000007.1, on the reverse strand, counting down.
AAAGTAAATGATCTAGTTCTTTATTGATTTTTAGAGGCCTTTTGGTCTCTTTTTTTATTTTTTAAATACAATATTATCTAGTGTATAAAATATAGCTGATATATTATCTTTAATTTCTTTTTGTATTTTTTCATTTGCTTCAGAAAATGGGCCTATTGGATTTGCATTTTTACCAAGTTCTATAGTAAGTGTAAGAACAGATCTTAGTGCTATTCTATAATAGTCCATAACACTATATTTGGTTTTTTCATTGATAAGCTCATATCCAGTTTTATTTGAATAAAGTTTAGCAAATTTTTGATGAAATGATATTTGTTTATCATCTGCAAATTTTTCATCTGGACAGTAATATATTTCTCTACCAGTAGAATGATATGAAAAAAATGCAATAAACCTATTATTATCCATTTTTTTAATATTCATATTATTATACATATTGGTTATATATTTATATAATAGAATGTTTTCAGGGCAATTTTTATCAAAGGGGCAAGAGCCATAATAGTTATGTGGACTAGGCCTTGTTATTGTAATATCATTATATCTTAGTATACCAAATTTTTGTTTATTTTTTTTCCTTTTCATATTTTCAAATTGATGTATTGAATTAGCATTAGGGTCAATTCCCATGCCGTTTGATGACCATATTATTAAAATTCTTTCATCTAAGCAACAGTTTTTTATTATTTTTATAACCTTATTTTTCATACTTAAATTAATAATATTATTTGTGCTACATTTAATAACATTTTTATATAATTTTCTACATACAAAAGGAAATTGCTTTGCGTTTTTATCATCCATATTATATGCTTTTAAATATCTGTTGCATAAAAGTTTAAATTCTTGTTCTGTAATTTTTGATATATTTCGTAATATATTAGAAGAGGAAATAACATAGCCTTCAGGATTATGAATAACTATTATATGGAAAGTATAAGTGTTTAGTTTATCAATATATTTTGTTTTGTTGTTCAATATATTTCTTATAAATTCCATTAAAAAATATATTGGATATAGTTCACAGCCATGAGTTCCTGACATTATAACAAGATGGTTTGTACCGTTTCCTAATGTGTATACTGGTATATCATATAAAAAAGTTGTAGTTCCAAGTGATGTTTCATATCTAAATATATCTTTTAGTTCGGTTTTTTTTGTATAGTTATCTAATTCTAAAAATATTTCTTCATAACTTTTAATAAAATTATTCATTTAATATCTCTCCTTTATAGTAAAATTTGTTATTTATGTTGAAAAAAATACTATCATATAGTAAAATATATTCTATAACTAAGAAGATATAACAAAGGTAGGAAATATGAATAGAAAAATTGTAAATATTATTGGAGCAGGACTTGCGGGGACTGAATGTGCATACATACTTGCAAAGAATAATATAAAAGTCAAAATATATGAAATGAAACCAAATAAAAAGACAGAAGCACATGAGACTGATCTATTTGCAGAACTTGTTTGCAGTAATTCCTTAAAATCTGAAAGTTTAACTAATGCATGTGGACTTTTAAAAAAAGAAATGCAAATACTAGGCAGTCTAATGGTAGAAGCAGCATATTCTTCAAGAGTACCTGCTGGTCAAGCTCTAGCAGTAGATAGAGATAAATTTTCAGAATATATAACAGAAAAAATAACTAATAATAAAAATATTGAAATAATACATGAAGAAGTAGAAGATATATCAAAACTTGATGGTATTACTGTTATTGCAACTGGGCCACTTACAACAGATAAACTGTTAAATAGTATAAAAAAAATAGTGGGAGACAGTAGTTTATATTTTTATGATGCTGCTGCACCAATAATAGAAGCAGATAGTATAAATATGGAAATAGCTTATGAAAAAGATAGATATAGTGAAAGCATGGGAGGAGATTATATTAATCTTCCTATGACAAAAGAACAATACTATAATATGTATAATGCACTTTTATCAGCAGAAAGTGCAACAAGACATGATTTTGATAAATTGATACTTTTTGAAGGTTGTATGCCAATAGAGGAAATGGCAAAAAGAGGCGAAAAAACATTAATATTTGGGCCATTAAAACCTGTAGGATTAGATAATCCAATAACCAAAGAAAAGTATTATGCTGTTGTACAGTTAAGAGCAGAAAATACTGAAAAAACAATGTATAATATGGTTGGTTTCCAAACAAGTTTAAAATTTAAGGAACAAGAAAGAGTATTTAAAATGATACCAGGTCTTGAAAATGCAAAATTCTTAAGATATGGTGTAATGCATAAAAACACATATATTAATGGCTCTAAAGTTCTAGATAACAACTTTTGTTTAAAAACGAATAACAATATATATTTTGCTGGTCAAATATCAGGTGTTGAAGGATATGTAGAATCTGCTGCTTCTGGTATGATTGTAGCATATAGTATTTTATCAAAGTTAGAATCAAATTATATAGAATTTCCACAAGATACAATGCTTGGAAGTTTGTCAAAATATGTTTCTACAGAGAATAAAAATTATCAGCCGATGAATGCAAACTTTGGTATTATTAAGCCACTTGAAGAAAGGGTAAAAGATAAAAGTAAAAAATATGAGCAATATAGTTTAAGAGCAATAAACAGCATTAATAACTTTAAAAACAACTTAAAAGTTAAAAAGTAGAAATAAAATATAGTAAGAGGTGTGAATATAATGAAAGATAATATATATCTTTTTTATGGTGAAGAAAAACATAAAATAAAAAATGAAATAGCTAAAATAAAATCAAAATTTCAAAAATTGGAACAAGGTGTAAATTTTTTTAACATAACAAAAGATAATATTGATACTTTGGGAGAAGTATGCAACAACATAACATTTTTTGGAGAGTCCAAACTTATTATAATAAAGGATACAAATTTGAAATTTGATATTTCAAAACTTTCTAATATAGGTGAATCCACTTATGTTATAATAATAGAAGACACAGTAGACAAAAGACTTACAACATATAAAGAAATATCAAAGATTGCAAATGTAAAAGAATTCAAATATATGAATGATAATGAAATGACATCTTATGTTATCTCTTTACTTAAAAAATATAACATAAGTATAAATCAAGATGTAGCAAGATATTTTGTTCAAGTATGTGGAGTAGATGAAACAAATAATATAAATGAATTAAACAAGTTAGTAATATATTTAGGAGAAATAGAAACTGTTACTAAAGATATTATCGATAAAGTATGTGTTAAAAACCTATCTGCTAAAATATTTGATATGTTAAATGATATAATTAATAAAAGACATATAAAGGCAATAAATGAACTAGAACAAATGTTAATGCTTAAAGAACCAATTGTAAAAATATATATAATGTTATATAAACAAATAAATCAAATGTATATGATAAAATTATTAAAGCAAAAAAATGAATCTGACATCTCTAAAAAATTAGGAATACATCCATTTATGTATAAAGACTTAAATATAGCTAGTGATAAGTATACAAAAGAAGACTTAGAAAAGATTCTTTTAATGTTTGATAACTACGATGAAAAAACAAAAATAGGAGAAATGAATTTTGAAATTGGATTAAAAAAAATAATATGTGCAATGTAATAATAAAAAAAGTATATTAATCCATAATATATATGAGGTGTATATTAATGGAAAAATCGTTTTTTTTAAATTTTAGAACAGATATGGCGGATGAGAGATTTGATACATATAAAAAAGTAAATAATCTATCTGAAATAGAAGGAATAAAAGTTGATACAAAAGAAAATGGAAAAGCAAAGATTACAATGGTAAATGTAATTGATGAAAATGGAGCAAGAGCTATTTCAAAAGAAATTGGTAAGTATATAACAATAGGTGTTGAGGATATAAAATATTTAGAAGAAAATGATAAACAAGATATAATATATAATATTGCAGAAGAAATATATAAGTTAATAGATAAAGACAAGAAAAAAAATATACTTGTAGTAGGTCTAGGGAACATATATGTTACACCAGATGCTTTAGGCCCAAAGGTGGTGAAATATATAGATATTACAAGACATTTACTAAAATTTGCAAAAGAGTTGGTTACAGAAGATACAAGATCTATTTCTTCAATCGCACCAGGGGTACTAGGAACGACAGGAATTGAAACTTCTGAAATAATTTTTTCGATAGTTGAAAAAACAAAGCCAGATTTACTTATAGTCATAGATAGTTTAGCTTCAGGAAGTATTAGTAGAATTGGTAAAACAATACAGATAAGTAATACTGGGATAACACCAGGAGCTGGTGTAAAAAATACAAGATATGGAATAAATATAAATACAATAGGAATACCAGTCATAGCAATAGGAGTACCAACCGTTGTAGATATGGCAACCATAACAAATGAAGCAATAGATAAAATGCTTGAAAACGTAAAAAATACAGCAAATGAATTTGAAAAAGTAGATGAAAATCAGACCAAAGAAGTTTTTAAAATATTTGAAAAAGATGGGAGATATAATATGATAGCAAATGCTTTAAATGCAGAAAATTATATTGTAACACCAAAAGATATAGATGATATAATAGATAAGGTATCAGAAATTGTAGCAAGTAGCATAAATGTTGCGGTACAGAAATAATATATAATATAAAAGTTGGGGTGAAAAAATGAAGATATTTATTGATTTTATTAAAGGAATAATAATAGGAATAGGAAATATAGCACCAGGGGTAAGTGGTTCTGCTATTGCTATTTCAATGGGTATTTATGAAAAACTCATAACTGCAGTGGATGACTTTTTTAAAAAACCGATACTTGCTATAAAATCTGTATGGAAGTATACTGTTGGAATACTTATAGGTTCTGCTATATCTGTATTGTTAATATCAAAATTAATAACAAATTATCCTGTGACCGTATCATCACTTTTTATAGGATTAATAATAGGTGGTATTCCTGTTATAATATCTAAAATAGATACTAAAAATATTAAAGTTAAAGATATAATTTTTTTTATTTTATTTATGATAGTTACAATTGCACTTCCATTAATTTTTGTAGATAGTAGTAATATTGCATCAATGCAAAATACTATTATGGTACTAGTTATGGGACTTGTTGCTGCTTTCTCTATAGTGGTACCAGGAGTTAGTGGCTCAATGCTTTTAATGATTTTTGGATATTATGTTCCTCTAAATACATCATTTTCAGAAATAATAGTAGCATTGTTTGGATTAGATTTTTCAAAGATATTATATAATGTCTTTCTACTTATACCATTTTTAATAGGTCTTGTAGTAGGAGTGATACTTACAGTAAAATTAATAAAATATTTAATTAAACATTACTACAACACGGTAAATTTTTCGATACTTGGAGTAATAGTAGCAAGTCCTTTTCCAATAATTTTAAATTTAGACTTGAAAAATGTTCAATTATTAGATACAATATTAGCAATAGCTTTACTTTTGTTTGGCATAATAGTTTCAGTACTATTATATAGAATAAAAGATAAAGAATAGGAGGAGTTTTAAATGAAGAAAGTTATAAAACCTATGTTAATTGTGTTTGTTGTAGCATTACTAATAATACCAGTTAATTTTGTTATTGCAACTATAACAAGTGGTACAAATGAAAGTATAACAGATACAGTTATATCAGAAAATACATATAGTTTTAGTAATGAAACAAAAGATATGTATTTGCCATTTATACGAATAGTAGCAGAAAGAGTAAATGTAGATAAGGAAATATTAAAACCAGGTATAATATTCTCAAATAAATCAGTAGATATAACAAAAGAAGTAAAGGCAGCACAAGCAATATATTCTTCTGATACGCTTAGAATATCTGCACCAGTTGATTACATGTTTGTATACGCAAATAATGTTGTAATAGATAGTGATGTTAATAAAACTATAGTAGTTATTGCACCTGATGTTACGATAACTGAAAATGCAAATATACAAGAAGATATAATATGTATATCTGATAATTTAACAATTAATGGAAATGTAGAAGGAAGTGTTATAGGATACACAGAATCATTAAATTTAGCTGGTAAAATAAATAAAGATTTAAGAATGGGTGTTAATAATGTTACGTTTAGCGGCTCAGATAATGTTTTAGGTAATTTGTATTTAGAAACAAATAATGAATCTTTAGATATTTCTAGTCAGTATCCAAATGCAAATGTATATTTTGAAAGTAAATCAGAAACGCAAGACACAAATATTGAAGATATGCTTAAAAAAGCAGCAATATATGGATTAATGTACTCATTGGTTTATTTTATAATATATAGAGTATCAAAAAATAACGTGATACAAAAAATGGGCGAAAAAACAAAACAAAACATAGTATTTACTGTATTGTCAGGACTAATAAATATATGTGTTATTCCATTTATATTTATTGGATTACTTGTAATATCAGCAATGGGATTATATATATTTGGAATACCAGCACTTTTAGTATATACAGCATTAATAATATCAGTTATAATGCTTTCAACATTTATAGTGGGAAGCACATTATATGAGATTATAAAAAACACAAAAATATTAAAAGAACAGAAAATATATGTAAAAGGATTAGTATTATTTGCAATATATACAGGAATATATATTTTGAGTAAAACAGAAATGATCAGTGGATATATTAGTATGTTAGTAGTTATACTTGCAATGGGTATAGTATTTACTGGTATAGTAAAAAAATTAAAAAAAGAAAAAAATAATGATAGTAATAATAACAATAAAGTTATAAATACTGAACAAGATGTAAAAGAAGAAAATAAAGAAATAGACAAATAATATAATAGGGAAGAAAAGTATATAAAAAATTAGAAAAAGTCCAGTTTTTACTGGACTTTTAAAATAAATATTTACCATGTTTACAAAAACATATCAATTTTATGTATAATTTAATAGGTTTTTTGACGAAAAATATTGACTTTTAAAATAAAACGTGCTATAATATTAATGCGGTTAACGTTAAACCCTATAATAATTTATAAAGGGGGATTTCTTATGAGAATTGACTATGGTTAGTCAAAAATATCGCATTGAGACCAGTTTAGTTTATTTATATTGTATAATACTTTTAAAAGGAGGGCTTTACAGTGAATATTGACTACGGCTAGTCAAAAATATCGCGTTGAGGACCATTTTAGTTTATTTATATTGTATAATACTTTTAAAAGGAGGGCTTTTTAGTGCATATTGACTACGGCTAGTCAAAAATATCGCGTCGAGACTAGTTTAATTTACACCGGTTAGCTGATATCAAATGCCTAGTATAGGCTGTACGCAGATATTGACTATTAGTGTTTTAAAAAAGAGAATATAATTGTATTCTCTTTTTTTTTTTGCATTATTAATAAAAAAATACACAGAATAAACTATAAGGTGATATCTGTGTATATTTTTAAACCTAAAAAAATATATTATGAAAATGAAATAAAAAATTATGAACTTGGTAAATATTTGCTTGAAAAGTACAGCGATTTACCTAAAGTTGAGATAACAAGTCATAACAATATTCTAGAGTTAAGGAAAAAAAGTAATAAAGATTTTGTAAATTTAAAGGATAATTTAATAATTGGAGTTAGAAAGTCTTTACGATTTATTCCTAATAAAAAGGTATCTGATTTTTTAGTTCCATATACATCTTCTGGTTGTAGTGCAATGTGTTTGTACTGTTATCTTGTTTGTACATATAACAAATGTGCATATCTAAGATTATTTGTAAATAGAGAGCAGATGCTAGATAAGATTATACGAAAAGCGAAGGATCTTCCTAGTGATACTGTTTTTGAAATAGGCAGTAATAGTGATCTTGTTTTGGAAAATGTTATTACTAAAAATTTAGAGTGGACAATTGAGAAATTTTCAAAATTAGAAAGAGGATATATTACGCTTCCTACCAAATTTGATATGATTGATAGCTTACTTAATTTAGAACATAAAGGAAGATGTATAATAAGGATGAGTTTGAATCCAGATTATATTATAAAAAGGGTGGAGTTTAGAACTTCTGCTCTTGATTTGCGTATTAATGCTATTAATAAGTTGGTTGATGCAGGTTACATAGTTGGTGTTATTGTTGCACCTATAATAATGATAGAGGATTGGCAAACGCTATATTATGATTTAATTAGTTATTTAAGAAATAATTTATCAAGTAAAGCTAGAGAAAGTATTTTTTTTGAAGCAATTTTTATGACATATAGTTTTGTACATAATGCTATAAATAAAGAGGCTTTTCCAAATGCATTGCCAATATTTAGTAAAGAAACGATGCGAGGTAGAGGTCGTGGTAAGTATTGCTATAAAGAGAAGTATCTATATCCAGGAAAGGAGTATATAAGGGATGTAATAACTCGATTTTTTCCGAATAATAAAATATACTACATAATTTAATATCGAAAAATGTAACTTTTTTAAAAATAACAATAAATTATTGAATATATGTTCTTTTTTTGATATAATTCTTTTAGGTGGTTATATGCAAAATATTTCATTAGATACAGATATTCAATTTTTAAAAGGTGTTGGACCAGCAAAAGCAACACTTCTTAAAACTATGAAAATTTACACAGTAAAAGATTTAGTGGAACATTATCCTAGATCATATGAGGATAGGACAATTGTAAAAAAAATAGGAGATTTTTCAGATGGAGAGTTTACTTTATTTATAGCTACAGTCACGAAAAATTTAAAAACAGATAGAATAAGAAAAAATTTAAATATTAATTATACATATGTAGTTGATGATACAGGAATGTGTAAACTTACTTGGTTTAATCAAAATTATTTAAAAAACAAGATAAAAGAAGGCTCAATATTTCTTTTTTATGGTAAAGTTAATTTTGAATATGGTAAATTTGTTGTAGAAAATCCTCAAGTATATAATATTAATGATTTAGAAAATATATCTGGACTTTATCCTGTATATACACTTACTTCTGGAATAACACAAAACTATATTTTTAAGTTAATATCAAGTTTAAAAGATAAAAAATTAGAATTTGAAGAAATATTTACAGATCAATTTAGAAAAAAATATGGATTATGTGATATAGATTATGCAACTAAAAAGATTCATTTTCCTAAAAATTATAACGAAATAGATATTGCTAGAAAAAGGCATATATTTGAAGAATTATTTTTATTAGAAATAGCTTTAATGACAATAAAAAACAGTAATCTAAAAGAAAAGAAAAATATAAACATGTCAAATGTTGATACACAAGAATTTGAAAAACTACTTCCTTTTTCTCTTACAAATGCACAAAAAAGAGTTATAGAAGAAATAAAAGGGGATTTAATAGGAAGTAAAAATATGAATCGTTTGGTACAAGGAGATGTAGGAAGTGGTAAAACAATTGTAGCCGCAATTGCTATGTATATATCAATAAAAAATGGCTATCAAGCATGTATGATGGCACCTACAACAATACTTGCTAATCAACACTATATAGAACTAAAAAAGTATTTTGATAATTTAAATATTGTTTCTGAAATTATAACATCAAGCACTACTAAAAAACAAAAAGAAAAAATTATTGAAAATTTAAAATCAGGTAAAATTAATGTGTTAATAGGTACTCATTCAGTAATAGAAGATAATGTAGAATTTGAAAATCTAGGCTTAGTTGTTACAGATGAACAACATAGATTTGGAGTAAAGCAAAGAATAAAAATTTCGGAAAAAGGAGAGAGTGTACAAACATTAGTTATGACTGCAACACCAATTCCAAGGAGTTTAGCACTTATTCTTTATTCAGACTTAGATTTATCTGTAATAGATGAATTACCACCAGGAAGAAAAGAAATAAAAACATATGCAGTAGATAAAAGCTATGAACAAAGAATAAATATATTTGTAAAAAAAGAAATAAAAAAAGGCAGACAAGTATATGTGGTTTGTCCACTTGTTGAAGAAAATGAGGAATTAAATTTACAATCTGTGTTAGAACTTGCTAATAGATACAAAAATGAGGATTTCAGTGAGTTTAGAGTTGAATATTTACATGGTAAAATGAAAAACAAAGAAAAAGATGAAATAATGCAAAAATTTAAAAATGGTTATATTGATATTTTAATTTCAACTACTGTAATAGAAGTAGGAGTAAATGTTCCAAATGCAAGTATAATGATAGTAGAAAATGCTGATAGATTCGGCCTTGCTGCTCTTCATCAATTAAGAGGTAGAGTAGGGAGAGGAAGTCAGCAGTCATATTGTATTCTAAAAAGTAATAATAAATCTAGGGATGCAATGGAAAGATTAAAGATATTAGAAAAAAGTAATAATGGTTTTGACGTAGCTCAAAAAGATCTAGAATTAAGAGGACCAGGAGATTTTTTTGGAATTAGACAACATGGACTTCCTGAATTTAAACTTGCTAATTTGCTTACTGATATGAAAATATTAAATGATGCTAAGAAAGCAGCAAAAGATGTTATAGAAGAAGATAGAAATTTGAAATCACAAGCTAACATTAATATACGAAAAAAACTTTTTGAAAAGTTTGGAGACAAGTTAAATAATATTGGTACATAAGTAAAATTTGATAACACAATCCTTTAAGTTTGAGTGACTTATATGGATGTTTGTGTTATCAAATTCTTTATTTAATTATATTACTCATATTTAATAGATACAATATTTTCGACAAAAGTAGACAAATTTCTTGTAGAATATTGTCGTATATTAATTATTAGATACATTAAAAAAATTATTTGATAATTGAGATCCTATTGAATAGAAAACTATGCATATTAAAAATATACTAGTAAATAGAAATATACTAGTAAGAAGGGAGTCCGTGTATTTAAGTTTTTCAAAATCATTATATACTAAATCTACATTAGTAGTATTTTCTCTTACTTTTATTTTAAGTACTTTTTTTACCATTCCAGGGAATTTATCATATTCAATATTCACAAGCATAAGAATTAGAGATTGTAATATAATACCTAAACAAGAGAAAATAAGGAAAAGTCCAAATAATGTAATTGTTGAATTATTTGGATCAGGTATAAGCATAATGGTATTAAGTATTGTTGTATATATATCTATGTTAAATGATTTTGATATAACAATAGACATGAAATAATATACTAAAACCCATGATAATATACTTAAAAAAGAGGGCAAAAATAATATATTTGATTCATACTTTACTTTAGTTACAACTTTAAGTTCAGCATATATAAAGGAACTTGCAATAGTAGAAAGTACAAGCAAAAACAAAAATATTATTAATCCCACAAAAATTATCATAATACGCACCTACTTATTTATACGATTTTAAAAATTTCATTAGTTTTGCAGAAAGAGAAATTTTTTCTTCTTTTGTTTTCTTGTAGTTTTGTATAACATGTAAGTATACTTGTTCTAATTTATCACCAAACTCTTTAGAGGAGTGCAGTGATGCAGATTTTAAAGCATTTATAGATAGTTTGGTTGCTAATTGTTCGTTAGTTAGTATAGTTATTATATTTTTAGAAATTTGAGCATCATATTTTACTAAAATCCCGTTTTCATTATTTGTTATATATTCAGCTAAATTAGGAGCATACTTTGCAACAATAGGAAGTCCAGCTGCCATTGCTTCTATAAAGGTAAGACCTTGAGTTTCTGTAAGTGATGCATTAACAAATACATCTCCTATATTATAGAAAAGTGCAATTTTCTCCCATGGTTGTCTACCAGCAAAGATAACTTTATCTTGTATGTTTAGTTTTTTTGCAAGTAATTCTAAATCCGTTTTATTAGGGCCTTCACCTACTATTAAAAATTTGCAATTAGGTATT
>CAZQJQ010000007.1:0-25509 GCA_964593045.1 uncultured Clostridiaceae bacterium | reverse complement strand
CCTATACAAGCTGGTAAACCTTCGCCAATAAGCAATAAATTAGATTCATCTTTTAATCTTTCTGTATCTAAAAACCTTCCCACCTGTTGATATGGTATTTTTTTAAATACATCAACCATGCTGTTTAAAACCACATCGATGCTTTTTTCTTCAGCAACCCTTCCTATGAATAAAACAACTTTATCCTCTTTTTTTATACCTAGATGTTCCTTTAAATTATTTTTTTCTTCTATAGAAAAGTTTTCTTTTTTAAAAGGCTCTATATTTATACCTGTAGGAATTATATATATAGGTTTGTTTTTTATTTTACATCTATATTTTAAATATTTTTCAGTTTTTTTAGAAGGTGCAATTATACATTCTGCTTTACTTGCAAAATTCCTTGAAAGAGTTCTTGCAAAACGTTTGGGATAGATATTTCTACCACCTTTTATAGGGATAATATAATGTAGGTAATCTTCCCACATTGTATGGTAAGTATGAATAAAAGGAATATCAAATTTTCTTGCTATTATTTTTCCAAAAAGTCCTAATGAAAACTCATCTTGTGTATGAACAATATCAAGTCCTATTTCTTTTATTTCTTTTGCAACAGTTCTAGAATAGAAAGTTGCAACTCTATTTTTATACTCTTTAGCAACGAAAAGAGGCATACTTTTTAACATATACAGATTTTCGTTTTCCGTTGGTTCATGTTTTGATGGTGCAAATATATATACTTCATGACCACGTTTTCGCATTTCATCTTCTACCATTTTTATGGAAGTAACTACACCATTTGTTACTGGATGATAGGCATCTGTAAAAATACCAATCTTCATTTGTAAAACCACTCCTTTTTATAACTTATGAATTACATAAACAATTATACATTATTGAATATAAAAAGTCAAATTAAATTGAAGCTATACTATGTGAAATTATATAGAATTTATTACGCTAAGATAGAGGTATTGATATTATATAGATAATATGTTAATATATAGATAATTAGATATACTAATTTGAAATGAGGTATAATATGAAGAAAATACTTATAGTTGAAGATGAAGTAAAAATGAGAAATGAACTAAAAATATTTTTAGAAAATAATGGATATGTTGTAGATATAATTGTCAATTTTGATGATGTTATAAAAGAAATACAAAACACAAAAGCCGACTTAATATTACTTGATATACTATTACCTAAAACAAACGGACAATATATTTGTAAAGAATTAAGAAAAACAATTTCTACACCAATAGTTATGATAACAAGTAAAAATACTGAAATAGATGAACTAATTTCTTTAAATTATGGAGCTGATGATTATGTGACTAAACCCTTTAATTTACAGATACTACTTGCAAGAATAGAAAGGATATTAAATAGAGGATTATGTATGAATAATATTGAATATGAAGATATTGTTTTAGATATTTCAAAATCTGTTGTTATACAAAAAGATACAATTCTTGATTTATCTAAAAATGAATTTAAAATATTATATTTTTTATTATTGAATAGAGGTAAAATTGTATCAAGGGACAGTTTAATTGATTATTTGTGGTATAATAATGAATTTATAGATGATAATACCCTTACAGTTAATATAAGTAGAATAAAAACTAAATTAGGAATTATTGGATATGGGGACATGATAACAACTAAAAGAGGACAGGGGTATATTGTTTTATGAGATTTGTAGACTATATTAAAGATAAATTAATTAATATATATATTTATTTGTTTGCATTTGTATTAATTATTCTCTTGCTTTTTTGTTTTAATGTAAACATGATAATTATACTATATATTACTGTTATTTTATTTTTCTCATTTTTATTTAATATTTTTTATGATTATTGGAGAAAAAGTAAATATTATACAAATATTTATAACTCCTTAAAAAAATTAGATAAAAAGTTTTTAATAACTGAAGTTATTGATGTTCCTAATTTTATTGAAGGTAAATTTTTAGTGGATTTTCTATATGATATAGATAAATCTATGATAGAAGAAATTAATAAATATAAATATAGTAGTGAGGAATTTAAAGAGTATTTGGAATTATGGTGTCACGAAGTTAAAACGCCGATTGCCACATCTAAGCTAATAATAGATAATAACAAAAATGAAATTACAGAAAGTCTGTCAGAAGAAATAGAAAAAATAAATGATTATATAGAGCAAATATTATATTACTCAAGAAGTGGAGTAGTTGAAAATGATTATATTATAGCAGATGTAAATATACAAAATATTGTAAATAAAGTTATAAAGAAAAATAAAAAGGATATATTAATTAAAAGAATAAAACTTGAAATAAATATGACTGAAAGTAAGGTAAAAACAGATCAAAAGTGGATAGAATATATAATGAATCAAATAGTTGTAAATAGTATAAAATATTCAAATAATGATGGCGTTATTAAGATATATACATATGAAAATAAAAATAGTATTGAATTAAAGATAGAGGACAGTGGCATAGGTATAAAATCACAAGATATAAAAAAGTTATTTAGTAAGGGCTTTACAGGAATAAATGGCAGAAAGATTAGTAGCGCAACAGGAATGGGATTATATTTATCAAAAAAACTGTGTGATAAGTTAAATATCAATATAAAAATAGATTCGAAAGAAAATAAAGGTACAATTGTAACTTTAGTTTTCCCTATAAGTTCAATGAATATAATAAGATAGAAGCTTACATTTTTGTAAGTCTTTGTTTTATTAATCGATGGATGATATAAAAATACAATGGTATAATCTATGTGAGGTGTTTAAGATGGAAGTTTTAAAAATAGAAAATATAGAGAAGTATTATGGTAATAAAGGCAATATTACAAAAGCAATAGATAATATTTCATTTAGTGTTGAACAAGGAGAGTTTATTGCAATAATGGGAGCATCAGGAAGCGGAAAAACCACTTTGTTAAATTGTATATCAACTATTGATAAAGTTACAAGTGGTCATGTTATAATTAATAAAAAAGATATAACAAAATTAAAAGGAAATTCTTTAAGTAATTTTAGAAGAAAAGAGTTAGGATTTATATTTCAAGATTTCAATTTACTAGACACATTAACTGCATTTGAAAATATTGCACTAGCGTTAACTATTAACAAAGTAAAACATAATCAAATAGAAGAAAAAATAAATATAGTAGCTAAAGAACTAGAAATTATTGAGGTTTTAAATAAGTATCCTTATCAAATGTCAGGCGGGCAAAAACAAAGAGTAGCAGCAGCAAGAGCACTTGTTACAAGTCCAACTTTAATTCTTGCAGATGAACCAACAGGAGCACTTGACTCTAAATCTGCGAGAATGTTACTTGAAAAACTTGAAAATTTAAATGAAGAATTAAAAGCTACAATACTTATGGTAACACATGATGCATTTACAGCAAGTTATGCAGATAGAATAATATTTATAAAAGACGGTAAAATTTTTAATGAATTAATAAAAGGCAGTCAAAGTAGAAAAGAATTTTTTGAAAATATTATTGATGTAGTTACACTGCTTGGGGGTGACCTTAATAATGTTATTTAAATTATCTATAAAAAATATAAAAAAAAGTATAAAAGATTATACAATATATTTTTTTACACTTGTAATGGCAGTTATAATATTTTATGTGTTTAATTCATTAGATTCACAAAATTCCATGGCTAATCTTTCTTCAAATAAGCTTCAAATGATAAAAACTCTTGTTAAGATTATAAGTTATGTATCAGTTTTTGTATCTATTATTTTAGGTTTTTTGATAATATATTCAAATAATTTTTTAATCAAAAGAAGAAAAAAAGAAATGGGACTATATATGATGCTTGGAATGAAAAAAAGAGATGTATCTACTATACTTGTGATAGAGACTATATTAGTAGGAATATTATCACTTATAATTGGTCTTATACTGGGTGTATTTTTATCACAAGGATTATCTGTACTTACAGCCAAACTTTTTGAAGTTGATATGCAAGCTTTTACTTTTGTATTTTCAAAAGCTGCACTTATAAAAACAGTAATATATTTTGGAGCAATATTTCTTCTTGTTATGATATTTAATGTTATATCTTTATCAAGATATAAATTAATAGACTTGCTTAGTGCACATAAAAGAAATGAAAAGGTTAAATTTAGAAATAAGTATATTTTGTTAATAACATTTATACTAACTATTATTTGTTACTTTTTTGCATATAAAAATCTATTTAATGGTGCGTTATATGAATTAAATGAAAACACACTAAAAATGATGATACTTGGGGCTATAGGAACGTTACTACTATTTTTCTCACTATCTGGAGTGTTATTACAATTAGTAAAACTTATAAAATCGTTATATTATAAAAATCTAAATATATTTGTCTTAAAACAAATAAATAATAAAGTAAATACTACTGTTGTATCTACTACTATAATAACACTTATGTTACTTCTTACAATTGTAATTTTATCTACTTCAATATCAATGGTTGGAGCTTTTAATAATAATTTTTCAGAAAATAATTTAACTGATTTTACAGTAATTCAATCTGATAATCCATATATAATAGGAGAAGATGATAGTTTTTTACCAATTAATATGATTGGATTTCAAAATATTGTAGATGATGTTAAATTTAAAGATTATGTAGATAAATATGTACAATTTGATATATATGAAGATAGTAACATATCTTTAAATACTATATTTACAAATGATACTAAAGAAAAAATAAGCCATGAATATAGTGACTTAGTAGAATATTCATCTCTACCAATAATAAAATACTCGGATTATTTAAAAATAGTAGACTTATATGGAAGAGATGATTTAAAATATAATTTAAATGATGAAGAATATTTGATATTATGTAATGTTGATAAAATAAAGGACTATTATCAAGAAAGTATAAGATCAAATGTAAAATTAAATTTAGATGGGAAAGAACTTACTTGTGCACATAATAGTGTTATAAATATTGCATATCAAAATTTTACATCATCAGGAAATACAGGAATGATTGTAGTAAATGATGAATTATTAGAAAAAAGTGATGTATCTGCGATGTTTTTGATAGGCAATTATTTAAAAACAGATAATATTGAGGAGTTAGAAAAAAATTTTCAAGAATATTTGTCAAAAGATAATAATTATCCACCATATATAATAACGAAATTAGAAATGGAAGCCTCAAGAGTTGGTATTAAAGCAATGCTTACATTTATCGGACTATATTTAGGAATAATATTTGCAATAAGTAGTGCAACAATACTTGCCATAGGACAGCTATCAGAATCTAGTGATAATAAAGAAAGATTTAATATATTAAAATTAATAGGGACAGATCAAAAAATGATGAATAAAGCATTATTCATACAAATATTTATAGCATTTATGATACCTTTAATTGTGGCAATAATTCATTCGATATTTGCTTTAAAACAGATGAATAGTATAATAGAAATGTTTGGAAACATAGATATAAGTAAAAATATATTTTTAACTACTTTGTTTATAATAATAGTATATGGAGGCTATTTTATAGCAACATACTTTTCAAGTAAAAATATAGTAAAAGAAGATAATTAAGTTATAAAATATGTGTAAAAGATAGAGAGTACGATTGTATGATCTATCATTTTTTGCTATAATAAACACTCCATATTTTAAACATACGTTTACACATTATAAAAAATATGATATAATGTCTATAGCAAATATATTAATAATAAATTGGAGGAAAAAATGTTTAAAATACATTCAAAATATATGCCGACGGGGGATCAACCAGAGGCAATAGAAAAACTAGTCAATGGGATTAAAAGTGGTAAAGATAAACAGACTTTACTAGGAGTTACAGGCTCTGGTAAAACTTTTACAGTAGCAAATGTAATAGAGCAAGTGCAAAAGCCAACAATTGTAATGGCACATAATAAAACACTAGCAGGACAATTATATAGTGAGTTAAAAGAACTTTTTCCGGATAATGCAGTTGAGTATTTTATTTCATATTATGATTATTATCAACCAGAGGCATATATTGCCTCAACTGATACATATATAGAAAAAGATAGTAGTATAAATGATGAAATAGATAAACTACGTCATAGTGCAACAGCTGCTTTGT
Organism: uncultured Clostridiaceae bacterium; assembly: GCA_964593045.1. Taxonomy (GTDB): domain Bacteria; phylum Bacillota; class Clostridia; order TANB77; family CAG-465; genus JAOAHC01. The sequence continues at coordinate 19,407 of CAZQJQ010000007.1, read as the reverse complement.
TTGAAAGAAAAGATGTAATTATAGTGGCAAGTGTATCTTCTATATATTCATTAGGTTCTCCTGAGGATTATTCAAATTTGGTTTTATCTGTAAGACCTGGCATGCAGAAAAGTAGAGAAGACATAATAAAAATGTTAATTGAAATGCAGTATGAAAGAAATGATATTGAATTTGTAAGAGGTAAGTTTAGAGTAAAAGGAGATGTTATTGATATTTTTCCTTCAGATAGTTCTGATCAAGCTATACGATTAGAGTTTTTCGGAGATGAGATAGAAAAAGTTGCATTATTTGATCATATTACCGGTAAAGTTATTGCAACGTCAAAACATGAATTTATTTATCCAAAATCACATTATGTAATACCAAAGGAAAAGATAGAAGAGGCAGTAAAAAAAATAGAAAAGGATTTGGAAATAAGATTAAAATATTTTAGAGAAAATAATAAGATAGTTGAAGCATATAGATTAGAACAAAGAACTAATTTTGATATAGAAATGTTAAGAGAAACTGGATTTTGTCAAGGTATAGAAAATTATTCAGTATATATGAGTTCAAGATTACCAGGTTCTACACCATATACATTATTTGATTATTTTCCAGATGATTTTTTGGTTGTAGTAGATGAATCTCATGTTACTATTCCACAGATAAGAGGAATGTATAACGGTGATAGAGCAAGGAAAGAATCTCTTGTAGAAAATGGATTTAGGTTGCCATCTGCTTATGACAATAGACCTCTTAGATTTGAAGAGTGGGAGCAAAAAGCAAAACAAGTTATATTTGTTAGTGCAACACCAGCAGAATATGAATTTTCAAAATCTAAAGAAGTTGCACAACAAATAATAAGACCAACAGGTTTACTAGATCCTAAAATAATAGTAAAACCAAGAGATGGACAAATAGATGATTTATTAAATAATATAAAGGAAAATATTAAAAAAAATGAGAAAATATTGGTTACAACTCTTACTAAAAAAATGGCTGAAGAATTATCTTCATATATTGCAAATCAAGATATAAAGGTAAGATATATGCATTCGGATATTGAAGCTTTAGATAGACTAGAAATTATACGTGATCTAAGACTTGGTAAATTTGATGTGTTGGTAGGTATTAATTTATTAAGAGAAGGCTTAGATATTCCTGAAGTATCCCTTGTAGCAATACTTGATGCTGATAAAGAAGGTTTTTTAAGAAGTGAAAGATCATTAATCCAAACCATAGGAAGAGCGGCTAGAAATGCAAATGGTAGAGTTATAATGTATGCAGATGAACTTACTGATTCTATGGAAAAAGCTATAAAAGAGACTAATAGAAGAAGAAAAATACAAATGGAATATAACAAAGATAATAACATTATACCAAAGACCATTACTAAAAACATAAGTGACAGTGTAAAAGCAACCTTTAAAGAAGATTCAAATGAAAATAAAGTAAAGTCAGGAGAAACAATCGAAGAATCTATTGAAAGACTTACAAAAGAAATGATGGAATATGCAAGAAAATATGAGTTTGAAAAAGCAGCTTCAATAAGGGATTTTATAAATGAGTTAAAAAATTTAGAATAATATGTATAATTGTGTAAAATTTGAGCAAACGATTGACATAAAACAATAATTGTGATAGAATAATAGAGCATAAAATTTAAATCCAAATTTATTTTAGGAGGATGTATATGTTAAAAGTTCAGATTAACAAAGATGCGTATTTAATGTCTGCTAGAAAAATGTATAATGTTATAACAAAGTACATTGCTACTAGCAATAACTGTGATGTAGATTATTCAAAAGCTACATCGGCTATGCGGCAAATAAGAGAAGCAAAAGATACAACTCAAATTCTTATCCTTCATTATTCTATAAAAAAAGAATATATGAAAGCAAAAGAATTTTGTATGACACAAAAAAACTTTTCTGACTTGATTGCAGAGGCTGAATTTGCAATTCGAAAGGCCAGAAAAACAGCATAAAAACAAAAAACAAATGTGGTGGATCAAAAATCCACCACATTTGTTTTTTGGAAATTTTTTTTAGATACATTGTAAATATATAGCAACTAATAGTATAGTTGATTATTATATATAATAATCAAAATACCAGGATAATTTCCTGGTATTTTTATATTTTTGATTATTTTTAGGACAAAGTAGTAATAAATATTTTATGTTGTGAATATATATTTATATAAGTATGGAGGGGATTTACATGGAAGATAAAAAAATACCAAACAAAGTTGTGACAAATCAAAATATAATAATGGAAAATAGACAAAAAATTTCAATAACTGGTGTTATAGATATACATAGTTTTGATGATGAATTAGTTCTTGCACAGACAGAATTGGGTATTCTTACAATCAAAGGTGATGATTTAAAAATGAATAAACTTAATATAGATAGTAATGAACTGATAGTAGAAGGTCAAATAGTTGCAGTTGCATATAGCGATTCTAATCAAAGCAAAAAATCTGGATTAATGAATAAATTATTTAAGTAGAGTGATTACGTATGTTTTTAAGTGTTGAAACAATAGACTTTTTTAAGTTTATAATAATTGGAATTATTATAGCACTTATATTTGATTTTTTTAGAGCATATAGAAAGTATAAAAAGGTGGGAAGAAAAGTAGTACTTATTCAAGATGTTATTTTCTTTGTTATAGTAGCAATTCTTCTTATTTTTTCTATACTAAAATTATTAGGTGGAGAAGTCAGAGTATATTTATTTATTGCTATACTTATTGGTATAGTTATATACATATCTAGCATAAGTAAATTTATGCTAAAAATTTATACCAAAATAATAATTACATTTAAAAATGTTTTAGAGTTTTTTTTACTGCCTATAACTCTAAATGTTACATTAATTTATAAATTTCTACAAATTTTTAAAAAAAGTATTAAAAAAGGTTGCAAAATTACAAAAAATGTGGTATTTAATATATGTACGTTCATAAAATCTGTTTTTATGAAACATATAAATATCCTAAGACAAAAGAGGGAAATTAATGAGAAAACAAAAAAAGGAACAACAAAAACTAAAAAAACAAACAAAAAGAATAAATTACTTTAGAATTATTACTGTTTTTATAGTTGCGTATTTTCTATATACAATGTATAATCAACAAATACAAATAAATAAATATAATTCACAGATTGCTATGTATAGCTCGAATATAGAGTCTACACAAGAAAAAATTGATGATTATAAATCACAAGAGTCAAGTATATCAACAGATGAATATATGGAGAAAGTTGCAAGAGAACAACTAGGATATGTAAAACCATATGAGAAAATATTTATAGATGTAAATAAATAAACACACCAGCCTACAACAGCTAGTGTGTTTATTACATTTTTATATAATAAGTATACAATATATTGATTTTCTTTTAAAAAATATTTTCTTGTTTATGAAAACAAAATGTATTATTAATGAAATATATTTTTTTGATTAAAAACAAAGTAGCTATATATTTATGCTACTTTGTTTAATTTATTGAATACATAATTATAAAAATGAGAATGATTACTAAAATTACACAAAAATTACACAAATATAACAAATTTAAAAATTTAATTTTTTTTCAAAAATTGTCTTGACAAGGAATAATTTAAGTGGTATTATATTCTCACGAACACAATATATTGTGTGTTGGCGAGAAAGGAAACACAAGAGGTGGTATTTATGGTAACTAAAGTAGTAAAAAGAGATGGAAGGAAAGTAGCATTTAATGTTGATAAGATTGCTACTGCTATTATGAAAGCAGCATATGCTGTTGGAGGTCATGATGAAGAAATGGCAATGGACTTGGCACAGAAAGTTTGTAACTATATAGAAAAGGAAAAAAAATTAGAAACTCCAACTGTAGAAGAAATACAAGATGCGGTAGAAAAAATATTAATAGAAGAAGGTCATGCATCAACAGCTAAAGCATATATATTGTATAGATCTGAAAGAACAAAAAATAGAGAGATGAAAACTAGTCTTATGGATATATATAAAGATATCACATTTAAAGAGGCAAAAGATAGTGATATGAAAAGAGACAATGCAAATGTTGATGGAGATACAGCAATGGGAACTATGCTAAAATATGGTTCTGAAGGTGCTAAGAAATTCTATGAATTACATGTATTAAAACCAAGTCACTCAAAAGCTCATATAGAAGGAGATATTCATATTCATGACTTAGATTTTTTAACTCTTACTCTAACATGTTGTCAAATTGATTTAATTAAACTATTTAAAGATGGATTTTCAACAGGTGAAGGCTTTTTAAGAGAACCTAATGATATTGCAAGTTATTCAGCACTTGCTGCTATAGCAATACAATCAAATCAAAATGATCAACATGGAGGACAAAGTATACCAAACTTTGATTATGCAATGGCACTTGGAGTAAAAAAAACATATAAAAAATTATATAAAAAGAATATGGCAAAAGCCCTAGAACTTATAGTAGATGCTGAAAATCCAGAAGAACTAGCAGATGAGGTTATATCAAAAATAGAAAAAGAATATACTTTAGTTCCTACATTAGAAGATACAAATGGTTATATGGTAAAAGAAAAAGAAGAGTTACTTAAATTATATGAACCATCACAAGTAGAAAAAATTCAAAAATTTAATTTAAAATATACAAATAAGGAAATAGACAAAGCAACATATCAAGCTATGGAAGCATTTATTCATAATTTAAATACAATGCATTCTAGAGCGGGTGCTCAAACACCATTTAGTTCAATAAATTATGGACTTGATACATCACCTGAGGGAAGACTTGTAATGAAAAATTTACTTTTGTCAACTGAAGCTGGCTTAGGTCAAGGGGAAACTCCTATATTTCCTATTCAAATATTAAGAATAAAAGAGGGTGTAAACTATAATCCAGGTGATCCTAATTATGATATATTTAAACTTGGATGTAGAGTTTCTGCAAAAAGATTGTTCCCTAATTTTTCATTTGTCGATGCTCCTTTTAATCTTCAGTATTATAAAGAAGGAGATTATAAAACAGAGATTGCATATATGGGTTGTCGTACAAGAGTAGCTGCAAATGTTCATGATAAATCAAAAGAAATCATGACAGGTAGAGGAAATTTGAGTTTTACATCTATAAATTTACCAAGACTTGGAATAGAAGCAAACCACGATGTAGATAAATTCTTTAAATTATTAGATGAAAAAATGGACTTAGTAATTGAACAATTAATGGATAGATATAAAATACAGGCAAAAAGAAAAGTTAAAAACTTCCCATTCTTGATGGGACAGGGTATATGGCTTGATTCAGATAATTTAAGTGCAAATGATGAAGTTGGAGATGTTATAAAACACGGAACATTAACAATGGGATTTATTGGACTTGCAGAAACATTAACTGCACTAATAGGATCACATCATGGTCAAACTGAAGAAGCAAGAGAGTTAGGCTACAAAATTGTAAAATATATGAGGGATAGAGTAGATAGAGAGGCTAAGGAAACAGGATTTAATTATTCATTAATAGCAACTCCTGCTGAAGGTCTATCAGGTAGGTTTGTTAAGATGGATAAAAAAAGATATGGTAATATAAAAGGAGTAACAGACAAAGATTATTATACTAATTCATTCCATATACCAGTTTCTTTCCCTATAACAGCATTTGAAAAAATAAAAATAGAAGCACCTTATCATGAACTTACTAATGGTGGACATATAAGTTATGTTGAATTAGATGGAGATCCTACAAATAATCTTGAAGCTTTTGAACAAGTTGTAAGATGTATGAAAGAATCAGGTGTAGGTTATGGTTCTATAAATCACCCTGTTGATAGAGATAGTGTATGCGGATATACTGGTGTAATAGGAGATAGATGTCCAAAATGTGGAAGAAGTGAAGAAGAGGGACCAAAATTCGAAAGAATAAGAAGAATTACTGGTTATTTAGTTGGAACATTAGATAGATTCAATGATGCCAAAAGAGCAGAAGAGAGTCAGAGAGTAAAACATATGTAGTAGGAGATGATATTATGGGAAAGATTAGACTAGCAGGTGTGGTAAAAGAATCTATAGTAGATGGACCAGGTATAAGATATGTAGTGTTTACTCAAGGTTGTCCCCATAATTGTAAAGGATGTCATAATCCTCATACCCATGATTTTTGCGGAGGATATATTGAGGATACTGATAAAATATATAATGAAATTACATCTAATCCTCTTGTAAAAGGTGTTACTTTTAGTGGTGGAGAACCGTTTATGCAAGCTAAAGAATTATCTGAACTTGCAGATAAGTTAAAAGAAAAAAACTATAATATTATGGCATATACAGGTTTTAAAGTTGAACACTTACTTGAAAATTCAAATAGCGATAATGGATATAGAGACCTTCTTGAAAATACTGATATTTTAGTGGATGGAAAATTCGAACTTGATAAAAAGAATTTACTACTTAAATTTAGAGGTAGTGAAAATCAAAGAGTAATAGATGTAAATAAAACATTAGATACAGGTGAAATCATTAATTATGATATATAGCAATAGCTAGGGGGTATATATAATGCGTTGTTTAAAATGCGGATATTCTGAAAGTAAAGTGGTAGATTCTAGACCAACAGAGGATGGGACTTCAATAAGAAGAAGAAGAGAATGTATGAAATGTGAATATAGATTTACGACATATGAAAAAGTTGAATCAATTCCAATAATTGTTATAAAGAAAAATGGTATTAGAGTGCCATTTGATAAAGATAAGATAATTAATGGAATACTTAGAGCATGTGAGAAACGTCCAATCTCAATTGAAACTATAGAAAAAATAGCAGATGATATAGAAGAAACAATTAGTAACTCTTTGCTAAGAGAAATATCATCCGAAGAAATAGGAAATATTGTAAGTGAAAAGTTAAAACAGTTAGATCATATTGCATATGTAAGGTTTGCATCAGTATACAAACAATTTAAAGATATATCTGAATTTAAAGCAGAACTTAATAAATTATTAGATTAACCAATAGATGTTATAAAAGGCTTCCTCTTTTTATAACATCTTCTTTGTTATATTTGTTTTTTATATTATCCATTGCAACATCTAAATTTTTTAACTTTTGGTTATATACTATATTTTCTAAATCACTAAAAAAATTCATTTGTAAATTTTCACTTGTACTAAGTGAAGAGGCACATAGACCAATATTTCTAATAGAATCGTTTTTCCACATTTTATCAAATAAAACTTTGGCAATTTCATATATTTTAATACTATTATTTGTAGGAATTTCAATTTTTTGTTGATGAGAGTATTTTTCAAAATTAGAATTTTTTATTTCTATAGAAATGACTGATGTAAAGAAGTTATTTTCTCGTAGTCTCTTTGCTACTATTTCGCTAAGATTTAGTAGTTGTTTATATGCCTCGCTTTTATCAGAAATATCAAATAGTAATGTTTCAGAAGAACTAATACTTTTTAAAATATGAGAAGAACATATTTTAGAATTATCAATTCCTCTTGCATATTCAAAAAGAGTAAGGCCTTGCTTTTTTAACAATTTATACATATATTCTTTATTTGAATTTGCAATATCTCCAATAGTTTTAAAGCCAACATTTTTTAGTTTTTCTTCACTTTTTTTCCCAAGTAAAAATAATTTTGAAATATCTAAAGGCCATAGTTTATCTTCAATTTGGTTTTTAAAAAGAGTGTGGACTTTGTCTGGTTTTTCAAAATCAGAGGCCATTTTAGCGAGTACTTTGTTATCTCCAATACCAATATTTACAGTAAACTTAAGCCTTTGTTTTATTATTTTTTTTAGATTATATGCAAAAGTTATAACATCTCCATAAAGATTTGAAAAATTAGTATAGTCAATATAGCATTCATCAATAGAAGCTACTTCAATATTATCAAAATATTCTCTAAGTAAAGAAATAAACTTATCATGATTTTGTTTATACAGTGTAAAATCAGGAGGAAATATCTTTAAATTAGGACATTTTTTCATAGCAGAAAAAATAGTTTCTCCTGTATGTATATTATATTTTTTTGCAGAAATAGATTTTGCAAGAATAATTCCTTTCCTTTTATTAGGATCACCAGCTATTACCGAAGGTATATTGCGTATATCGGTTGTATAGTTGTTCTCAAGTAAATTGACAGCAGTCCATGATAAAAAAGCGGAATTAACATCTATGTGTAAAATAGTCATAAAATCACCAAAACAATTATACCACAAGAACATTTGTTTGTAAATACACTTTGTAATATTTGAAGTAACAAAAAATGGTAGAATTTCATAAAATAATATAAAACAGGTTACTGTTTTTAGAAAGAAAGGGATAAATTTATGCAAAATTGTCAAAATGATGATATGAACAAGTATTGCTGTAATGGATTTAATAAATCTTGTTGCCCTTGTTGTAAAGGCCCAACAGGCCCAACAGGACCAACAGGGCCTTCAGGTGGTCCAACAGGACCGACAGGATCTACAGGCCCAACTGGAGCAACAGGCCCAACTGGAGCAACAGGACCTACTGGTTCTCCTGGACCACAAGGACCACAAGGACCAACAGGACCAACTGGCCCAACTGGAGCAACAGGCCCTCAAGGTTTACAAGGTAACATTGGCCCAACAGGGCCTACTGGATCTACAGGCCCAACAGGACCTACTGGATTACAAGGACCACAGGGAATACAAGGACCTCAAGGAATACAAGGACCACAAGGACCAACAGGACCTCAAGGATTAGTTGGTTCACAAGGAGCAACAGGACCGACTGGAGCAACAGGCCCAACAGGACCAACTGGACCACAAGGTGAAGATGGAATAACTGGAGCAACTGGTCCAACTGGACCGACAGGACCACAAGGAATAGCAGGTGTTACTGGAGCAACAGGCCCAACAGGACCGACAGGACCACAAGGTGAAGATGGAATAACTGGGCCAACAGGTCCAACAGGTCCAACAGGTCCAACTGGACCGACAGGACCGGTAAGTGAAGGTGCCATTATACCGTTTTCTTCTGGTGCAACTCCTATATCTATGACAACAATTGCTGGTGGACTTGTAGGATTCCCAGGTATAATAGGTTTTGGAGATTCTACAACATTGGCACAAATACTTGGAGCTACAATTGATATAGCTGGACTTGCAAACTTAGCATTTTCTATGCCAAGAGATGGAGTTATCACATCAATAGCTGCATATGTAAGTATAGCTGCAGCATTAGCTTTAGTAGGAACTGATGTTACAGTAACTGCTCAAGTATTTGCTTCATCAACACCAGATGATGAATTTACTCCGCTTGCAGGAGCTTCAGTAGTACTTCCGGTTTTAACAGGAAATCTAGTAATAGGTGATAGTATATCAGCAATAAATACAGGATTATCAGTTCCTGTCACTGCTGGAACTAGACTTATGTTAGTATTTAGTGCAGAAGCAGATGGAATAAATTTATTAAATACAATAGTATCTAATGCAAGTGCTGGTATAGCAATACAATAATTAAAAGGACCCTTATTGAACTCTATTTTATATAGTTCAATAGGGTCTTTTCTATGTTTTTTTCATATTTTTTAGTAGGTCATAATTAGATTTCAATCTTTCGTTTTCAGGTGACATATCATATGCAATTTTAGCATACTGAATACTTTGATCTAACATATTTAGATTATAACAAGAAATTGATAAAAGATCATATATAGTATAATCCCAACAAAATCCCTCATTTATATATGATACAGGTTTTTCAGTTATATTAATAGCTTTTATACCCATATCATATACGGTTTTAAAATCACTTAAAGAATACGCAAGCATTGCCATTTCAACATAAGGTTCTCTTAGATATGGAGTTTCGTTAATTGCCATATTGTACCAGTTTATAGCTTCATCTATATTTCCTTTTTTGTTGTAACATCTTGCAATATATCTCATTGAAGCACCTCTTTCATCTTTCCAGGTTGCATTTTTTAAAGTTAGATGTTTTTTTAAAGTTTCAATGCATTTATCATATTTTTTGTAAAACATATACTCTCTACCTAAATAGTGCATATTTCTATCATCTTCAGGATCTTCTTTTACAGAAAGTTCAAGTAAAGGAAGATAACTACTTCTTGATTTGTTAGGGTCTGCTAGATGATTTAATTGTATTTTAGGTTCGTAGGCATAAACATCTGGTTCATCACCAAAATATTCTAAAATTTCATGTACCGGATGAACCCATTTAAATCCACCATTTTTATGAATTTTCTCATATAGAAATGTTACTCCAGGTGTTCCATCTTGATTAAAATTCCATGTATATGAATATTTAAGTCTAGTAGTATTAGTATTCCAAGCTTCTTCTAATAGTTTCCTCCAGCCTTTTTTAAATACTTCATCTAGATCAGTACATATACAAATATTGGTATCTTTTGGTATATACTGCATAGAAAGATTTCTTGCTTTATCAAATCTAAATGGTTCCACTTTAATATTTTCTACTATTGCACCTCTTTCTTTTAACATTTTTACTGAATTATCTTTAGAACCAGTATCTGCTACTACTATATAATCTGCTTCACTCATGGAATCCATCCATCTATGTATATGTTTTTCTTCATCTTTACATATTGCATAAACGCATACAACATATTTGTTCATAATATCACTCCTTATATATTACAATATATATGTCAAAATAGGTAAATATACCAAAATTTAATTGACAATATTTTTTGAATGGTATAATATTATATGTATAAAATAAAAACAAAGAGGTGATAACCTAAGATGAAAAATGAAAAAAATATTAAAGAAAAAACAGAAGAGAAGCTATCAAATGAAAGAACCAAAAAATGTAGTAGTAAAAGTAAAGACGTAAAAAAGAAAAAAGAAAATAAGGAAGAAAGAGGTATTTCATTAATTACTCTTGCAATCTTAATTGTTATTATAATAATAATTACTTCTGCTATAGTAATTACAGTAGTTCATAATAACATTATAGGTTCTGCAAATGAAACGGTTTTTAAAAATGATTTAATTATATATAAAAATGAGGTGGAAGCATATAAAACAAGTAAATATGATACAGAACAGTTATATTTTGATGAGTATGAGTTAAATGTATTTGATAAAGATGAATTAAAAGATATAATAAGTTCGATGAAACAAAAAGATATAGATAACTTTCAAATAATTCATGGTGAACTCGTATATTCAGGTACATCTGATATAAATGAAATAATGTGGGCAAGAGATGTAGGAATAAAAAATATATCAAAGTCAACAGGTGATTTATGGGAGTATAACCGTGATTCAAAAACAATAACTAGATATTTAGGAACTAATATATATGACATTGAGATGCTTGTGATTCCAAGTTATATTGATGATAATGTAGTAACTAATATAGATGAAAATTTAATTACAGGTTTTAATAGTTTAACGACTCTTGTTATATCTGAAGGAATAGAAAAAATAGGACCAAATTCTTTTTCTAATTCAAATACTCTTAAAAATGCAATATTGCCAAAAAGCTTGAAAACTATAGATAGTAATTCTTTTTATAATGATACTAGCTTAGAAAATGTACTTTTTTTAAAAGGAATAGAAAATATAAATGAAGAAGCGTTTGCAAATTGTAGTTCACTAGAAGAAATAGTAATACCAAGTAGCATACAATATATAGCAATTGATTCGTTTTATAATTCAAATAATTTAAAAACAATTACAATTAATAATCTAAAAGATTCAATATCTAACGCACCATGGGGAGCATCAAATGCGAAAGTTATATGGAAATAGAAAATTATGTTTGACAAAATAAATAAGTTAATATATAATGTCTAAGAAATCACAAATATTTAAATATAGTTTTAAATAAAAAATTCATAGTATATACTATGAATTTAGCTATAATTTATATATATGGTGCACCACCTGGGACTCGAACCCAGGACCAATTGCTTAAGAGGCAACTGCTCTACCGACTGAGCTAGTGGTGCATCAGCAACAAACTAATTATATCAAATTTTTTTAAAAAAGTAAATAAAAAATACAAATTTTTTTTATTTATAGCATAGTGGAGATGATTATATGAAAATTTTTAAAACAGGAATAATGGTTGGTAGATTTCAACATATACATGTAGGACATGAAAAATTAATAAATATAGCTCTTAATTTATGTGATAAAGTTTTAATATTTGTAGGATCTGCTCAAGAAAGTGAGACTCTAAGAAATCCATATCCATATAGTTTAAGAGAAGAGTTAATTAATAAAATATACAAAGAAGAAATTTTAAATAATAGAATTATAATAAAGCCTTTAAACGATCTTACAAATGAAAAAGATTTGACAAATAAATGGGGAAAGAATGTAATAAAAAAAGCAACTGAAGTTTTAGGCTCAAGGCCAGAAGTAATAGTTTATGGAAAAGATAAAAATATTCGTAAGTGTTTTTCTTTTGAAGATACAGATAATATAACTGAAATTTTTGTAGATAGAAAAAGTTTAGATATATCAGCTACAAAAGTACGAGAACTTCTTAAAAATGATAATAAGGAAGAGTGGAAAAAACATGTAAATAGTAATATATATAGATATTATGATATATTAAAACAAGGGATATAATAGATATCATATTTATAATAGTTATTAATAACTATTATGATTTTGTTATATAGCACATAAGTTTTGAAAGGAGTTGGTATTATGTGTAGTAATTTAAGTAAAACAGATGAAGAAGTATTTGCTTTTATTGAAAAAGAAATGGAAAGACAAAATAACAACATAGAACTTATAGCATCAGAAAATTTTGTAAGTAATTCTGTACTAGAAGCGGTAGGTTCAGTACTTACTAATAAATATTCTGAGGGCTATCCAGAAAGAAGATATTATGGTGGCTGTAGATATATTGATGAAATAGAAAAAATTGCAATTAAAAGAGCAAAAGAATTATTTGGAGCAGAACATGCAAATGTTCAACCACATAGTGGTTCACAAGCAAATATGGCAGTATATATGTCTGTCCTAGAACCAGGAGATACTGTAATGGGAATGGATTTGTCAAATGGTGGACATCTAACTCATGGAGCAAAAGTTAATTTTTCTGGTAAAATATATAATTTTGTATCTTATGGTATTGATGAAAATGGATATATAGATTATGAGGATGTAAGAAAAAAAGCATTGGAATTTAAACCACGTATGATAGTAGCGGGAGCTAGTGCATATCCAAGAAAGATAGATTTTCAAAAATTTAGACAAATAGCAGATGAAATAGGTGCATATTTTATGGTAGATATGGCACATATAGCAGGACTTGTATGTGCAGGATATCATATGTCACCCGTACCATATGCAGACTTTGTTACTTCAACTACACATAAAACATTAAGGGGACCACGTGGTGGACTTATACTTTGTAAAGAAGAATATGCTAAAAAAATAGATAAAACAATATTTCCAGGGATACAAGGAGGACCGCTTGAACATGTAATAGCAGGAAAAGCGGTATGTTTTAAAGAGGCATTGGATAGTTCATTTAAAGATTATATTGGTCAAGTAGTCTTAAACTGCAAAACACTTGCAGATGAGCTTGTAAAAAGAGGATTTGATTTAGTTTCAAATGGAACAGATAACCATCTTATGCTTATAAACCTAATAAGTAAAAAGATAACAGGAAAGGAAGCAGAAAATTTACTTGAAGAATGTAATATAACTGTAAATAAAAATGCTGTTCCAAATGATCCTGAAAAACCAACTGTAACGAGTGGAATAAGAGTTGGTACAGCTGCTTGTACAACAAAAGGATTAAAAGAAGATGATATGATTATGCTTGCAGAAGCATTTGATTTAATATTATCAAAAAATGTTAATAACTTAAATGAAGATGAGTATAATATAAACAAAGAAAAAGCTAAGAAAATAGTTAGTAAATTAGTTGAAAGGTATGATAGATAGTGTTGAAGAAATTAGTTATCGTTGAGTCTCCATCAAAAGCAAAAACTATAAAAAAATATCTAGGAAAAGATTATGAAGTAATAGCTTCTCAAGGACATATAATAGATTTGCCAATAAGTAAATTTGGGGTAGATATAGAAAATGATTTTAAACCTGAATATATAAAAATGAAAGGCAAGGCTAAAATAATTAAACAAATAAAAGATGAAGCAAAAGGAAAAGATAAAGTATATATAGCTACCGACCCTGATAGAGAAGGAGAGGCAATTGCTTGGCATATAGAAAATACATTAAACATACAAGAAAATGAGAAATGTAGAATTGAATTTAATGAAATAACTGAAAATGCTGTAAAAAAAGCAGTAAAAAACGCAAGAATTATTGATAAAAATTTAGTTGATGCTCAACAAGCAAGAAGAGTATTAGATAGAATAGTAGGGTATAAATTAAGTCCAGTATTGTGGAAAAAAATAAAAAAAGGTTTAAGTGCAGGAAGAGTCCAATCTGTTGCTGTTAAGATAATAGTTGATAGAGAAAGACTAATAAGGAATTTTATACCAGAAGAATACTGGAATTTAACCGCTAAGTTAAAAAAAGATAAAGAGAATGTCTTAGTTATAGCTAAATTTTATGGAGATATCAAAAAGAAAATAGACTTAAAAGATGAAAAGCAAGTAAAACAAATTGTAAAAAGTATTGATGGAAAAGAATATAAAGTGGTAGATGTTAAAAAAAGTGAGAGAAAGAAAAATCCACCACCACCATTTACTACTTCTACTTTGCAACAAGATGCATCGAGAAAATTAGGCTTTAGTGTTAAAAAAACAATGGGTGTTGCACAAAAGCTATATGAAGCAGGGTATATAACATATATGAGAACAGATTCCACAAGAGTATCCGAAGATGCAAGAAATATGGCAAAAGATTACATAGTATCTACCTTTGGTGACAAATATTATTCAAATAGATATTATAAAACAAAAGCAAATGCACAAGATGCACATGAGGCTATAAGGCCAACAAGTATAAATAAATTTAAACAAATATTTGAAACTATTACTAAAGATGAACAAAAATTATACAGCTTGATATATAATAGATTTTTGGCAAGTCAAATGTCAGAAGCAGTATATGATACTACTAAAGTTAAAATTCAAGTTGAAAATTACATATTTGTAGCAAATGGTAGTGTTATAAAATTCGATGGATTTATGAAACTATACATTGAGTCAAAAGATGAAAAAGAAAATTCGGATAAAAATGGTGAAATAGATGAAGATAGTGAAAATATACTTCCTTTACTTAAAATAGATGATGTTTTAAAACAAATAGAATTAAAGCCAGAACAAAAATTTACAGAACCACCAGCAAGATATACAGAAGCAAGTTTGGTAAAAGCTTTAGAAGAAAAAGGAATAGGAAGACCAAGTACATATGCACCAACAATATCAACTATAATAGATAGAATGTATGTAGAAAAAAATAAAAAGTATTTAATTCCAACAAAACTGGGAGAAATTGTAAATGAAATGCTTGAAAATAATTTTAAAGATATAGTAGATGAAAAGTTTACTGCTGATATGGAAAATAAATTAGATGATATAGCAGAAGGCACTAATACATATATTTCTATGATATCACATTTCTATAAACCGTTTATTAAAAACATAGAAGAAGTTCAAGAAAAAATAGAAAGAGTAAAAATTCCAGAAGAAGAAACAGATATAAAATGTGAACTTTGCGGAAGAAATATGGTTATAAAACAAGGAAGGTTTGGTAGGTTTCTAGCATGCCCTGGGTATCCAGAATGTAAAAATACTAAACCAATAGTTCAAAAAATAGATATACCATGTCCAAAATGTGGTGGTACTATACTTGTAAAGAAAACAAAGAAGAAAAGGACTTTTTATGTTTGTGAAAACAGTCCTAAAACATGTGATTATATATCATGGAATAAACCAAAAAAAGAAGAAAAAGAAGATAAAGTTTAAAAAAATAAAAATAAAGAGAGGATATAAGTATACTAATTATTCTCTCTTTACTACTTTACATATAGAAAAAAATCTGATATAATCTAAGAACTAAAAATAAACTTTTTAAAAATTTTTAAGGAGGTATAGTCATGATTGTTATTTTATCAAGACAGTTATTTGGAGGAGATGAACTTAGGAGAAATTTAATTTCTCAAAGAAAGTTTGTAACAAAAATTGATGAATTTGCTTGGTCAGAAGAATTTCTAAATTCATTAAAAAAATTTTATGTTGAAGATCCTGAAATTTCATTTTATGAGGTTTTCAAATCCGGTATAAATATCGGAAAATGTGGACTTACATCTCGGTATCTTGTAAACTTTTTTGCCAAAGACAAGCAAACATATGGAGTACCAAAATTGCATTTCGGATACTTGATGCCAATGAAAGGCACAAAATTATGTGATGATGGATATCACGCATGGGTTGAAGTCGAAAAAAAGGGACATAATACGGTATATGACACTTCACTTATGGTATCATTCGATGAAAAATTCAAAAAACTATTCGGCTATATCACAAAATCTATAGTGTTATTGCCAAATGCTGCAATACTTTCAGAATACGATACATATGAGTATGTGTATAAAGAATATAAGGAAAGCAAACCTTAATATTTTATGAAGCGTTTTATACGCTTCTTTTTCTTATTGTCTTTACATATTTTAGTATAGGTGGTATAATCTTTCTAAATAAAAGTATATATATTAATTAGGAGAAGTGATTTAATTGGCTGTAAAAAAACAAACATTTATGAAAGGTGTTTTTGTTATAATGATATCCCAAATACTTATAAAGTTTTTTGGGTTTATATATAGAATAGTACTTACTAATTTTAAAGAATTTGCAGATGAAGGAAATAGTTATTATGGATCTGGTTTTAGAGTATATACATTACTTCTTGCAATAGCTACAATGGGCATACCAAATACGCTTTCTAAATTAGTATCTGAAAAAATAGCTATTGGTGATAAAAGAGGAGCTCATAGAATTTTTAGGACTGCCCTGCTACTATTTACAATAATAGGAATAGTATTTTCATTAATGCTATTTTTTGGTGCAGGATTTATATCAACTAACATATTACATAATCCTGGTGTAAAATATACACTTATGGCATTATCACCAGCAATCATATTTGTAGCAATGACAGCTGTATTAAGAGGATATTTTGTAGGAATGCAAAATATGATACAATATAGTAAAGCACAAGTTTTAGAACAAATTGTAAACAGTATTTTCTCAATAGTATTTGTTGTAATGTTACTTGGAACAACACCTGAAATAATGGCAGCAGGGTCTACCTTAGCTACAACTTTATCAGCTGCTACTGCTTTTACATATATGTATATATATTATTCGAGAAACAAAAAAGATATATGGCAAGATATAAAGGAATCAGAAAGATTTGCGATAGATTCAAGAAAAAAAATAGTAAAAAAATTAATATCATATGTAATTCCAATATCTTTTGGAAGTGTTGTAGTTGCACTTTCAGGAATAGTAGATTTAGTTACAGTAATGCAAGGGCTTGAAAAATTTGGGTATACTTTAGAGCAAGCAAATGAAAAATTTGGGATTTTACTTGGTAAAGTTGATATATTAGTAGCACTGCCTTTATCTGTAAATGTAGCTTTTGCAGTAGCTTTGGTTCCATATGTTTCTGGAATGATAGCAAAAGGAGATAAAAAAGAAGCTGTTAAAAAAATAAACTATTCATTGAAAATATCATCGATTATAGCATTTCCTGCTGCAGCAGGTTTGTCATTACTTGCAGGTCCTATCTTTTTACTTATATTTCCAAATGCAAGCAATGGAGCATATCTATTACAAATACAAGCTTGGATGGTTGTTTTTTCAGTACTTGCACAAACAATATATGGAGCATTACAAGGAATGGGTAAATTATATGTACCTGGGACATCACTTGCAATTGCAATGGTTATAAAATACATACTTAATGTTATATTTGTACCAGTATATGGTGAAGTAGTTCCAGCCATTACAACAGTTATATTCCAAATAATAGCAGCAACTATGTCGTTTATATTGTTATTTATTTACTTAAAACAAAAACCAAATATGAAGGAGATATTTTTAAAACCAATATATGCCACAATATTAATGTCAATATCTGTATATTTATTAAATAAAGGACTCGAAATACTAAATATATCTAACTCAATTAATACAGTTATTTCAATAATATTTGCAATAATAATATATTTATTTGCTTTAATATTATTTAAAGTTTTAAACGAAGAAGAAATTTTGCAACTTCCAAAAGGGGCAAAAATCAACAAAATAATCGGAAATTTAAGCAAAAACAGATAAAATTTCAAAAAAATGTTGACAAGCACGGTTATTTGTAGTATATTTCTAGTGTAATCTTTGAAATAGGAGGGATTAAGATGAATAAAGCTGAATTAATAGCTAAAATCGCTGAAGAAAGCAAATTAACAAAAAAAGCTGCTGAGACTGCATTAGATGCATTCGTATCTTCAGTTAGTTCTGCATTAAAAGCAGGAGACAAAGTTCAATTAGTAGGATTTGGAACTTTCGCAGTTAGAGAAAGAGCTGCAAGAAAAGGAAGAAACCCACAAACTAAAGCTGAAATAAAAATACCAGCTTCTAAAGCACCAGTTTTCAAAGCAGGTAAAGCTTTAAAAGATCTAGTAAACAAAAAATAATTGTATAAGCAATTAATAAAATTCCTAGCAAACGCTAGGAATTTTATTATACTTTTAAAAAAATATAAATTAAAAAGCAAATATACTTAAATTATACTTTTTGTATTTTAGGCTTTTTAATTTTTTCATCTTCTTTTTCCTCTAAAATACTTGTACAATTAGGACATCTTGTTGCTAAAACATTTATACTGGATTTACAATATGGACATTCTTTTTGAGTTTTAACTTCCTCAATATTTTCCTTCTTCTTAAATCTAGTTAGATTTTTTATTATCATAAACAAAACAACACTAACAATAACAAAATTTAAAATTGCATTAAGTAGAAGTCCATAGTTTAAAACTAAAGCACCAGAAGCTTTTGCTTCATCAAGACTTTTAAAAACACCACCAGTAAGAGAAACATATAAAGAAGAAAGATCTACTTTATTAGTAAGTATTCCAAGAAAAGGGGTTATAATTCCAGTAACCAACGAATTTACTATATTAGTAAAAGCCCCACCAAGAACAACACCAATAGCAAGGTCTAATACATTTCCCTTTAAAGCAAATTTTTTGTAATCCTCTATAGTTTGTTTACCAATTTTTTCAACATCTTTTAATGCTTCTTTTTTATCTATTTTTTTCATTTAAATCACCACACATATTGTACAATAATTTGACACGAAAATCAATCAAAAATTACAAATAAATACAAAATAATATATTGAAAAAAGTATAAATATATAATATATAATAAATATAAATTGAGGTAAAAATAGG
>CAZQJQ010000006.1:0-44256 GCA_964593045.1 uncultured Clostridiaceae bacterium | reverse complement strand
TTTGTGGTTCTAGTCTTTTTTCAGGATTTTTGACCCCAACTATTGACATTGAACCAAAATTTATGGTAAAATTAATAGTAGAGAAAGGTGGGGATAAAATGAAAAGAATTTTATTAAGTTTAATATGTGGAATATTTTTAAGTTTAATATGTGGAATATTTTTAATAGGAATGATTACTGGTTGTGATGATACTAAAAATGGTAATAATATAAGTAATTTTACTAATGCAGATATTATTATCAATGGCAATAAATATACATTACCTGTTGATTTTTCTGAATTAGAAAAAAAGGAAAATTTAGAACTTGATGATGAAATGTATATAACTGAACTTGAGTCATTTGTTTCTTTTGATAGTTCATTATACTTAAACTCTCGTAATGTTTTTAATGTAACTTTCCAAAATCGCACAGAGAAGAAAGATGACATTAAAAATGCAAAAATTGTTTCTATATCACAAAGTGGATATCAAGTAAAATTTATGAAAGTTATCTTTCCTGGAGATTTATATGTTGGTGAAAAAATGACACAAGAAGAAGTTATTGCAATTTTAGGGACTCCTACAGATGTAACTGAAACAAGTAATGGGGTTTTATTGAAATATGGTGATAAATATGAATTTAGTCATGGAAATTTTACTAACCAATATTATTACGAAGTTAGCATTTCATCAGATATAATCAATGGATTAGAGCTACTTAGCACAATTGAAAAATAGGAATAAATTTTTACTAGAAAGGAAATAAAAAAAATGAATCAAGATCTAAATAATTCAAATCAAAATAATAATGAAATACCTGATAATCAACCATTAAATAATCAAAGTTTCAATCAAAATATGGGAGTTAATCAACAATCAATTAACCCACAACCACAACCTATGAATAATACCCTTGAAAGTGATAATGTTAATAACCAAAGTTTAAGCAAGCTATCAAAGAAGAAACCTAATAATAGGTTCAAAACTTGATAGTTACAATATAACTTTACCATTCAAAGAAACACAAAACTATTTAAAAAAAGTTATGATAAACTACAATATGTATAAAGTGTTATATAAATTTTAATTTGAAAAATACACTTTTATGTAGTATAATATATACAAAAAAGGAGGAAAATTTATGAGTGGACATTCAAAATGGGCAAATATAAGTTTAATTGCTGGTATTGCAGGTGCAACAATTGTTATTGCTACAATAGCTATAACTTTTGCTTTAAAAGGAAATGGTGGCGATTTATTTGGAAATAAAGGTATAGTTAAATTATATTCTGATAGTTTAACCTTAGTTGATGGTGATATACATAAATATAATTTATATGAAGAAAACGGTAATGAAGTTAATATGAAAATATATAAAATGACTGATTACCTAGTTGCATATCAGAATGTAGATAAAGATTATAATTATTTTGGGTTTGCTTTTTATAATTTAGGCAATGAAAAAAATTATGTGCTTGAAACAACTGATTTAGGACATAACGTTGAAAATTCAGGTTATATAAATACAGATATAGAAAAAAAAGAAACGGATTTTACTAATATTCACGATATTGCTACTAAATATGGAAATAGTAATGGTGCAAATGAATATTCCAAAGAAAATGCAAAAGTTGAAAAAATAAGCAATACTACTTCTAAAGTAACATCAGTAAAAACTTGGGGAGAAGAAAAATATACATATTTTATAGATATAGATGATTCACATTATTTTGAAATACAAGTTACTTGCAATCCAGCAACTGGTTGCGATTTAGAGTCTGAAACCACAAAAGGAGCATTAAAAATATTTGAAAATCTTAAAATAGAATTAGTAGATGATAATGATAAGGAGAATGTTGGTCAAAGTAATAATAAAAACTCAATAGATGAAAGATTTGAATATTATTTTGCTTTCAAAGATATTGATATAAAAAAATTTGATAAATCTAAAGCGTTAAAAGGTATAAATGATTTTAATGGTGATGAGGTAACTACATATCCTATTACTTATGAAAAATTAAGTTCAAAGTTAAAACCTTATTACGAAAAAAAAGGACAATACTTTGATGAATGGTTAGAAACATCGGTTGTTAGTAAACCTGAAATACGTTGGTGTGCTAATGGTAGTAATGATTGTTATTTAACTACAAATTTTTATAATAGTAATAATATTTCAATATCCGACGCAATGAAAAATCATAAGTTCTATATAGAAATAAGTGGTTATGGGTATAATACAATATTAGGTCTTCCTGAAGATAATTCTAAAGAAGATATAGATATTGTTCTTGAAAAATTAGGAAATCCTAATGAAATTTATATTCATTCTGAAGTTTACACAAATAAAGAAATAGCTGATTACTATTTGGTATATAATTACAATGATTATATGTTGGCTTTCAATTTTACTGAAAGTTCCAATGCTGACAGATCTAAAGATTCTGCTATATATATAGCACCGCATTTAGAAAATATTTATTATATTGATGGTAATTCATTTAAAGAGGCAATAAATGCTATTAAAAGTGGTACATATACAGATTATTATGATAAAAACATTGATATAGTTTTAAAATAGATAAAATAGAACTAAGAAAATAAGCCGTGGCACGTTTTGCTCGTTTGCGAGTGAAAGTGGCGATAGGTTTTTTTCTTTTTATTTTCAAAATTTTATTTTGAAAATAAAAACATAATTTTACTTGGCTTTATGCCTTGCTAAAATTATGCTTAAAAGGGTTTAAAAAGGGAACTTCCCTTTTTCACACCGTTATTGGCTCTGCCAATAGCGTAGTGTGTTACTATCTTGTCAGAAAGATAGTCTAAAGTCCAAGACTGTCGTCTTTGTCCTTATTCTTCTTTTTACCACTTATAAACTCTGCAAATTCATCATTAAATTCATCTTCTTTATGTCTAGGTATTAATCCATCAGCTACTAAATGATATACAAATTTAGCCATTCTATTAATAACATTTTTTAATGTATCAATTGTATTAGTTAAATGAAATGACTTATATCTAAGGTTTGCATTTTCTATTTTTAAACTTTGATTTTGATCTTCCAGTTTCATGTTTTCTTTATGCATTCTAGAATAGTCATTTGTAATCTCTTTAAGGTTTTTATATGCATTATCTAGTTTAGGTTTTAAGTCTTTTACTTTCTTTGCTTCTTCTACAACTTTATTCATACTTTCAAAAGTATCTTTCTTAACCTTAACTGATTCTTTATCAAACATAATAGATTTATTTGTTTTCATTTTATCTTCTAATTCATTTATTGATTGAGATAGTTTATCATCTTTTATATCTAATTCAGTTGTTAACGATTTAGTAAGTTTCTTAAATTCTTTCATATTGATATGTTCTTTATCACTATGTTTTATTCCTCTTTCTAAAGCAAATCCACACATATTTAAGTAATCACAATATTCATCTTGTAACTCACTCAAGTGTTCTTTATCATGTATAAATTGTTTTTTAGATATTGTATATCTTTCTGTATTTGTTCTTTTATCTAGCTTCTTTACTAGAGGTACTACTACACAATGTATATGAGGTGTTTTCTCATCCATATGTAGTGTTGCATGTAAGATTTGATTATCTTCATAACCTAGTCCAAAATGTACAAATTCCATACATCTATTTGCCCAATTTTTTATCTCATCTTTACTCATATCATTAAAGAATGTGTGTGTTGCAGTGAATACTAGTTCATCTGCAACAACACTTTTTGATTTATCTACCATTTGTTTAAAAGTTCTTTTTCTATCTTCTCTCTCTGTTTTCATTCTTTCTTCATGTTCTAATTTATATTCTTTGGTTATTTCATAAAAGCCTTTAACATACTTCATATTAAGTGGAACAAGTTCTACATTAGCTTTAGTTTTAGATAAGTCTATATCAGGATTAGATTGATATGCTTTTTTTTCTCTTTTATTATGTGATCCAATTTGTGCTAAATCATTTAAAGTATAGATTGGTTCACTTCTAAATATTGCATAATTCATACTAATTTACCTTCTTGTATTTGAAATTTAATAGCATTTTCTATAACATTAGACTTATTATTTTCATCAAATTGTTCTACAGCATTCTTTCTATTATCTTCTAAACTTGTAATATAATAGTTTTCTGTTGTTTCAACATTTCTATGTCCTAATAAATTAGCTACATCATTTATATTTGTTCCATTATTTAATACTTTAGTTGCATATGTTCCTCTTAAATCGTAGAATCTACATTTTTCTATTCCTAATTCAGTATGAATTATTTTAAATGGATATTTAGGAACATCAGTTCCAGAGAATGTTCCATCATCATTAGTAAATACTAAATTTAATATTTCTTCATTTCCTTTGTTAATAACTATTCTTTTATCAACAAATTTTCCGTTTTCATTTTTAACTATTTCTAAATGGTAGTATTTATAATCTTTTCCAAATACTTCTTTAAGATATTCTTGTCTTTCTTTATAGTTCTTTAAAGCTGTTATTAGTGTATTTCCAATGTATATTTGTCTAGTTCCTGATATAGTTTTAGTTGTTCCTAAATACCATCTTCCTAAACTATCTTTAGGTTTATCATATAAGTTATTTTGAACATTAATGATTCCATTTTCCAAATCTATATCTTCCCAAGTAAGAGCAAATACTTCTCCAGTTCTCATACCTGTATAACACGATGTTAAGAACGATGCTACAAAAGTAGCATTGTCCTTAAATCTATCTATTATTTTATCTATTTCTTCATTTGTATAATAATGTCTTTTATTATTTAATTCTTCTTCTATTTTAGGTAATCTTAATGTAAGTGCTGGATTATATTTTATAAATCCATATAGATTACATGCATCTCTAAATGATCCTTTAATGACTTTTAATATATTCTTATAATATGTTTTAGAATGATTATATTCATTTACTAAATCAGTTATAAATGAATTTAAAGCAACACTTGTTATAGTTGATAACTTATATTTTCCTATACTCTTTTTTAAATACTTATTTATTATTATTTTATATGTTTGAATAGTATTATATTTTAGATTATTCATACAATAATTTTCTAACCAATAATCAAGATAATCTGAATAAGATAAATCGCATTGTTTAAATGGAATACCTGCATTTAAGTATTCAGTATATGCAAGTGATCCAGATTCTAAAGCTTCTGCTTTAGTTCTAAATCCAGATTTACTTAACCATTGTCTTTTATTATCTACCTTTGCTATTTCAATTCTATATTCATAGAAGTTTCCTCTTTTTCTGATATTAATTTTACTCATTTACTTCTACCTCAATTACTATCTTTTTAATATCAGATAAATTTGATAAATCTTTTCCCTCATTTTGAATCAAGAATCTTTCTAGTGAAGATTTTAATACTTTTAAACTCCCTAATTTAATAGCTGGTAAATAACCTTTTTTAATTAATTCATAAATATAATTTGGACTTGAGTGCAATATAGATGAAACTTCATGAACTGTATAAACTAACTTATCATTCATTAGAACCACCTGTTATTTCATCTAACATTCTTTGCATTTCAGCTTGTTCTTCAGGTGTAGCTAAATCTTGTTCTATTTCTTCATCTAACCACCAAGGAACTGGTGCTTTATCTTTTTTATCACTATTATATTTATAATTATTTCTATTATTATATTTATTATTATGTTTAACCGAATAATCAAGATCATCTTGATTATTTGATTTATCTCTTGTTGACCATTTAGTCCATATGTCATCAACTAATTGAATAACCCTTTTAGTATTTTTGTCATTATGATCATAAATACATTTAATTAATCCTATCCTTTCTAATTTTTTAATATGTCTTGAAGCTGTTTCTATTGTTATACTATACATTTCAGATAATCTTTTATTTGTTATCCAACAATACCCTTCCTTTTTGCATAAGTATATAATACGTTCAGCAATCAATTTTTCTTCTGGTGTTAACATTTTTGTTTCATAAATTTCTTTTGGTACTACTGCATAAATTACAATATAGTTTTCCATGTTTTAATCTCCTTTCAAATTACTGAACATCGGCCTTTGTTCAATATCATTATCTCGAATATTGATTATTTAAAACATGTCAAAAAATTCTCTATTTTTATCCTAGAAAACTATATTCATTTTTCCTAAATTTTTCCTACACAAAAAAACAGACTTTTTAGTCTGTCATGTTTGCGCATTAGCAACCTATTGCGAACAAATCGTAATATCAAAAGATTACAAACTCTTTAATATTCCAAATCATACTTTGACATAGCTTCACAAGAACCATCATCATAAGCATAACATGGATATACATATTGTTCTTCTCCTTTAGAACTTATCTCTTTAATGTTTATGACATTTATATACATTATATTATATCCATCTTTGTCTTTTCCTTTTTCTAATATACCTTCAACCTCATACCACTTATCTGTTGTTATCTTGTTATTGTCATATTTTGCAATGAATCCAGTAAACCCTGCATCAGCTGCACAACAACTTATTGCATATTTTCCTATAGCAAAGTATCCATCTGGCAAATAAGATGCTTTTTTTAAAGCAAAACCTCTAACTCTTATTGTTTGACCTTTAAATTTATCTGCTTTAGGAGCAAATGTTATATAATTAGATAATTCACTATAACTTGCATCTACAATATCAAAATCAACATTAGAAAAATCATAATTGTTAATATTTTCTTCTGTTGGTTCTTCTTTAACTTCTTCTTTTTTTTCTTCACTTTTTGGCAATTCTATAATTTCTTCCTCTTTTTTAGCTTCTACCTTTTCCTCACTTTTAGTTCTATTTTCTGTATTAAGATTTGTTATTCTACTACTTGCAAAACTTGATGTTAATCTTCCATCTCCTGCAAATATTAATAAAACAAGTGGTAATACCAATATTAAGTCACTAATTTTAAATTTATAATTAACTTTATTATTAAATAACATTACAAGTCCAATTAACAACATTGGTATTATTGATAACTTAATATACATTTGCATTTGAGGTGCTAAAAAGTTTTTAAGTTTATCAAATATTACAACATATCCAAATATACCTGAATATAGTAAACATATTAATCCTAAATATCTTTTACTCATAATATCTTCACCACCAATAGACTAAATAAGAAGATAACTACAAATATCAAGAATATTAAAGTCCATACAAAACTTTTCTTATAATTCCCTAAAAGAACTATCGTATTTTTAATATCTATCATTGGTCCTAAAAGTAAATATGCAATAATAGAACTTTCATTAAATGTTGATAATAATGATTTACCTACAAATGAATCTGAAGTTGAACATAATGATATTAAATAAGCAAATAACATTAATACTATGATTGATAATACTTGATTATTATTAAATATCATTAAAACATTTCTTGGTAATAATACTTGAACTAAACTAGCAATTAAAGCACCAAACATTAAGTATTTAACTACTTCAAACAAATCATAAGCAGTATGTCTGCAAATAGATAAGATATCATTCTTTAAACTATGGTGAGTATGCTTTTCATGATGACAATGACATTCTTCTTCAAAGTCAGAATCTTTAAATTCTTCCACTAAATCTTTAAAGTCCTCATCTATTTCTTTCTTTTCTTCTTGCCTATGACAATGTTGGCATTCTTCGTCTTCATCTATCAAACTATTTGTAATAACTTCCTTTTTACCAAAGATTATTCCCATTATTATTCCTATTAGTAAAGCTATTATAATTCCAAATAATAGTCTATACCAAAATATTTCAGGATTAGTTCTATAAAAGGCATTATATGTTGAAAGCAAAACTACTGGGTTTATAATTGGTGAAGCCAACATAAATGATATTGCTACATTAATAGGAACTTTCTTCTTTAATAATCTTTTTGATATAGGTATCACTGCACAATCACAAGCAGGTAAGAAAAATCCTAGAAACACACCAACAATAGATCCTAATATTTTATTTTTAGGTATTATTTTAGCAATCGTTTCATTTGACACATAAGTTTCTATAACTGATGATATTAGCGATCCTAAAAGTAAAAATGGTAAACTCTCAAAAAATATTGAAATAAATATTATTGAAATGTTTTTTATTATATCCATTATTTCCTCCTTATTCTTAAATAAGAAATTATTTTAAATATAATGAACACTACTAAATTAATAATTACAATAGTAGCTCCTGCCGGAGTTGCATAATTATATGAAACAATTAATCCTATTGTAAATGATACTATAGATATAAAAATACTTGATATTACAACACTTTTAAATTTTTTTAAAATCTGCATAGATGAAAGTGTTGGAAATATTATTAAACTTGATATTAAAAGTGAACCCATTAATCTCATTCCAAGAACTACAACAATAGAACATAAACTTGCAAAAATCATATTATAAAGATTAGTATTAATTCCTATTGATTTAGCAAACTTTTCATCAAAGGTAATAGCAAATATTTTGTTATAAGAGATTACATACAATAAAATTACTAAAATAGATAATATTACACTTACAATTATATCTGTTTCGTTTATTGATAAAATACTTCCAAATAAATAGTTATTTATATCAGTATTAACACCTTTTGTTACGGATATAGCAAATGTTCCTATTGCAAGAGAACTTGCCGAAATAAGTGCGATTGCTGAATCTCCATGTATTTTACTACTATCATTTAATTTTAATATAAAAAACGAAACGATAATAACAATTGGTATTGCAAATTCAAGTGGTGCAAATCCTAAAATAGTAGCTATTGCAAATGCTCCAAATCCAACATGAGATAATCCATCACCAATCATAGAGTTTCTTCTTAAAACAAGTGAAACACCTATTAATGATGCACATAAAGATATTAATATACCTACTATAAAAGCTCTCATCATAAAAGAGAATGAAAACATTTCTATAATATTACTCATGATGCACCTTCTTTATAAACTCTTCTGTTGTTCCAAAGAATGTTTCATCTTCTCTTAATGATAGTATTTTATTACCGATTAAATTGTCATGATCTAAATCATGTGTAATCATTATTATTGTAATGTTATGATTGTTATTTAAATCTATTATTGTTTTATATAGTTCTTGTTTTGACTTGCTATCTAAATTATTAGATGGTTCATCCAATATAAGTAATTTAGAAGTGGCACAAAGACTTCTTGCTAATAATACTTTTTGTCTTTGACCACCTGATAAATCACAAAAGTTCTTATCTTTTAAATTTTCTATACCAAGTATTTTTAAATTATCAAACGCTATCTGTTTTTCTTTTTTTGAGTAAATTGGTTTTAATCCTAATCTATTTAGTGTTCCAGATAAAACAATTTCAAAAACTGATGCTGGAAAATTAGAATCTACTCGTGTTTCTTGTGGCATATATCCTATAAAGTTTTGTTTTAAATTATGATATATTACTTTACCTTTGCTTGCTTTTATAAGTCCAAGTATTCCTTTAATTAAAGTTGATTTACCAGATCCATTTGGTCCAACTATACATATAAAGTCATTTTCTTCAATAGTCATATTTATATCTTTTAATACAATATGATTTTCATATCCAAGAGATAGATTCTTAAGTTCAATTAAAGTCATTAATTAAGAGCTTCTTTTAATACTTTCATATTATCTTTCATAATATCAACATAAGTTACTCCAGCATCAAAGTCTTTTTGTGATATATTATGAGCTGTTTTAAATTCTAATACTTTTACACCTGTTTCTTTTGCTATAGCATCAGCAATTTTTCCATTTGATAATTCAATGTGGAATACTACAGGTATTTTATCTTCTTTTACTTTATTAATTAAGAATGAAATAGTTTTTGCGCTTGCTTCTGTTTGTTCTGAACATCCAGGAAAAGCAGCATAATAAGATAATCCATATTCGTCTACAAAATAACGAAGTGGAAATCTATCTCCAAAAATTATTTCTTTTCTTTTTGCATTTTTAACTATATCTTTAATTTCACTATCAATATTAGTTAAATCACTAACATAATTACTTGCATTTTTTTCATATAATTCTTTGTTGTCATTATCAATTTTAACAACTTCATCTTTTAATTTATTAGTTATTGTAATTGCATTAGCAGGGCTAGTCCAAACATGTTCATCGTATTCAACTTCTTCTTCCTCTTCATCTTCTTCATGTTCTTCCATACCTTCAATTACATCTTCTTCTACTGTATCAACTAAATCAATTAGTTTTACGATTTTAGTTTGATCTGTATCAATATCATCTAATATATCTTCTATCCACTCATCTGAATCTCCGCCAACATAAATGAATATATCACTATTTTTTATGTCTTTAATATCCTGTGGTGTAGGTTCAAAGTCATGCATTTCTGCTCCAGGTTTTAATAACATTTTTACTTCTACATTATTATTATCTTTTGTAATTGCTCTTGCAAAATCATATCCTGGAAAACTTGTAGAAATAATAGTTAGTTTGTCATTACTTTTATTTTTGTTGCAACCAGTTAAACCAACTATACTAAAAACCATAATTGCAACAACCATTACTTTTAATACTTTTTTCATTTGCTTCCTCCATCTTTAAAATTTTGTTTATGCTTTAAAGATGGTATTAATTTATTAACTCAACCTTTAACCCTACAAGTGTATCTTTCTTTTTATCTCTAATTTTATTGCTTAAGTAAGTTGCTACTGGAGGAAATATTAATAAAATAGCAATTACTACTTTAGCTAAGTTTGGATCAAACCCATTTAAATCATCTTTAAATTTGTGAATCAATGCACAAATAGGACAATTATCATCATGAGTACAATCATGATTTAAGTGTATTATGACAAAACAAAAACGAAGTATCATAGATACTAATAAAATAATAGCAATAATTTTTGTTATATTTTTTGCTTTTATCATAATTATTTTCCTTTCTTAATACATTTTTCACAAACTCCATTAATAATTATATGTTCTTTATTTGGCATAAATTTATGTTTTTTAAATATATGACTCGACAAATCTTCTATACATTCACAATCAACATGAACCATATTACCACAATTATCACATTTAAGATAAAAGTGATTATCTTCATCACATTCTTCTAAATATTGATAGTATGTTGTATTATCTTTGCCAATTGACTTACTCAATCTACCATCTTCTACAAGTTTATCCACCAGTCTATAAATAGTAGTTAAACCAGTTATATCTTTTATTTCATTATATAAATCCTTAATTGTAAATTCTTGTTCTCGTTTCTTAATAGCATTAAGTATAATATCTTTTTGTTTTGTATTGTAAGATTCACTTCTTGCCATACAATCATCCTTTTCAATTTGAAAATGATTTTCATATTCAATTATACATTTAATTTTAAATTATTTCAATAAAAAACCAGAATTTTTAATTCTGATTTGTTCCTAATATATCCATATTGTGAACGGAATATCAAAAGTTTCCGAACTCTACATATTCAACATTGTTTGATATAATTCAAGGCTTATTGAAGTCATTAATATCATAACTACACTTGCTACTTCTATAAGAGCATGACCTATCATAATAGGAACTGGATTTTTATGTTTATGATAATACCAACATAAAATTATTGTTAATGGTAAAAATGATAAGAATCTATATATTATATATTTACCATCAAATAGTGTTGGTATAAAACTATGTTGAATAGCATAAAAGAATGCAGGTATTAATATAGCCATATACTTATTTTTAAAACTATTAACTCCACAACCTAAATATAATCCGTCTTCTGCAAATGATACTGTTAAAGGTAAAAGGACAAAATTAATTATCGCAAGTATAAGTGGTATTGGTGCAATCATCATAGGTGCAGCATATGGAAACTTTCCATAACAAATAAAACCAGCTAAATACATTCCAATTGTTCCAACAAACAAAACAACTAAGGATATAATAATTGTATTTTTAATTTTTGTTTTTCCTTTTTCATAATTTATTAATTTAGAATAACTAATATTCATTTTCTTAGTTATTAAAACTAACAATAAAATAGTTATTAGATTAACTATAGTCGCTACTATACTCCACCAATTACTAATATCACTTATATTCTTATTTACAATTAATGATCCTATAACAAATATAAGTATAAACATTATTGAACGAATTGGTAATAAATACTTTAATTTATTATTCATACTATCAACTCCTATTAACCATTATATCATAGATTCTTATAATTAGAGAGTTCGGAATATTATTTAAAGTCTGAAAACTTCAATTTATAGAAAAAGAACATATTATTGATATTTTATGTTCTCTTTTCATTATTAAAAACAACCTCTATATATTTATCTGCCAATACTCTTTTTAAATAATCATCTGATTCTCTTTTTTTAACATTCTTTATATTTAACTGCATTGCCATTTTAATATATGCGCTTTTCTTTGATAAATAATATCCATTTTTATATGTCATTAATCTATCCATTAATTCTTCATCTGTTTCAGGTGGATTATCGAATTCTAACGATTTAATAATAAATTTTTCTACTTCATTTAATTTTTCATATGATTTTTTGACCTTTTTTAAGAGATTCATGCATAATTCTAACGATTTATCATAAGTCTTTCTATCTAATGTAATTATTGATGTATCAGTAGCTGATAAATATGAATATTCTGTTGCTAAATCATAACACATAGTATAATCTTTTATATTTGGATCAATAAATATTTTAAATTCCAAATCTTCAGTTATTTCATATTTTAATGCTTCTTCATACATAGCATGAACTAACATATTCGTTGATAAAATATCTACTATTTCAGCGAAGTCATTCTTTAATTCAATATAATCATATTGTTCAATAATTTTATCAGATAATGTTCCTCTATTATCCAATAATTCAGCTTGTAACTTACCATTTTCTACTTTAATCATTCTACCACCCTTACTTCTAAATACTACAAAAAAAGGTGTCAATAGTATTAAAGTGTTTAAATACTACCGACACCTCTAAATAATTCAATATAAGAATTTATTAATTTCGATTGTTTTTTCATAGCTGTACCTCCATTTCTAGAGAATACCTCTTTCATTGGTTATATATATTATCACTTTTTAAAAATTTGTCAATTCCTTATTTAGGGAATGACTAATCTTGATATTCAATATCTTGTACTGGTGGTATATCTAAAGTATTGGCATAATCCTCAAATTTACTAACCGTTTCAGTTTCCATTTTGTTTGTTACTCTTACATAAATATTATAAGTAGTCATTATTGTTGAATGTCCTAGTCTTTTAGATACTGCTTTTATATCAGCACCTTGTTCTATTAATCTAGTTGCATGTGTATCTCTAAAGTCATGGAATCTACAAGGTATTCCTAATTCATAATTAATAACTTTAAATGCATGTCTAGGTGATTCAGTTCCTCTAAAATCTCCATTTGCTCTTACAAATACAAGTTTAGCTTCTGGCAGATCTACTTTTATTTCAGCTTTAGCATCTACTATTTTAATTTCAGGTCTATTTGTATATTCATTCATTATTCTTTTTTCATAATGTTTTAAATATGATTCTCCATAGTATTCTCTATTTTCTTGTTGTAGTTTCTTATAATCTTTTAATGCTTTAACTAATGTATCTCCTATATTAATTGTTCTTTGACTTTGAGGATTCTTACAAGTTCCATAACTCCATACTTCTACTGAATGACCTTTAGTTATGCAATATCTTTTAGGTAATCCATATTTATTTTTTTTAATAATATTCTTATTAATATTTATAGTTTTTTTATCAAAATCAATATTATCCCAAGTTAATCCATATACTTCTGATACTCTCATTCCTGTGTAATATGCTGTTAAAAACGAATAATAGATATAAGGAACATCTTTAAATCTATCTAATATCTTTTCAATTTCTTCTTGAGTAAATATATGTGCTGGATCTCCACATACTACTTCATATCTAGGAATATGTACTTTTTCAGCTGGATTTTCATTAATAAAATTAACTGAATAACATGCATATCTTAATGAACCTTTAACTACTTTCATTATATTTTTTAAATACCATTTAGATAAACTTTTCTCTATATATATCTTATTAATAAATTCTTGTAGCATTTGAGAATCAATTTGCCATAGTGCATATCTACCAAGTCTTGGTTTTAAATAAAGTTTAATAATATTAAGATATGTAATTATAGTTGAATATTTAAGATTAAAATTACAATAAGTATCAATCCAGTAATCTAGATAATCAGAATATGACATTGTTTTAGGTTTAAAACTATGTCCAGTATTCAAATACTCATTGTATGCAATAATACCTGCTTGTTTTGCTTCGCTTTTTGTTGCGAATCCTGACTTATTTTTAAATTTTCTTTTTCCATCGATTGAAGCAATTTCAAATTTATATTGATATACTTCTCCTCTTTTTTGAACTGTTACATCAGCCATAATAATCTCTCCTCCATTTACATTTGAGTAAATGAAAAAGTTGGCACGAATGCCAACTTTATATTGTTTGCAAAAATGTTTGCATAGAGATTTCCTTATTTTACAAGGCTTTTCGACGATTTTGTTTTCAAATTTTTTTGTTTGCAAACAAATTGCAAACATTTTGCTATTTTCAGCACTTTTTTGAACTTTTCAAAATCTCACAAACCCTTATTTTATGGGCTATTTACCACAACAGTTCTTGTACTTCTTCCCACTTCCGCAAGGGCATGGTTCATTTCTCCCAACTTTTTTTTCAACTCTTATTGGTTCTTTTGAAGTATTAGAATTTGTTGAAACATTATTTGTATTATTACCAGCAAAATTATTTATCTCATCTTTTTTATAATTTGTTATATTATCTAATGCATTGGCTACAATATTTTTATCAGTTATATTAGTTTTTTCTTTTATAGAGAAAATTGCTTTTACAGAATCTTCTTGTATTGTATCTACCATATCTTGAAACATTTTAAAACTTTCTAGTTTATATGCTTCAACAGGGTTTGTCTGTCCATAAGCTCTTAAATTAATCCCATCTTTTAAATTAGATATATTATCTATATGATCCATCCATTTTTCATCAACAACACTAAGAACAAGTCTTTTTTCTAGTGCATTTAACATTGACTCTGTATTTTTCTCTTTCGCTATTTCATGTCTTTCATTGTATGAACCTTCAATTTTTTCAAGTAGTTTATTGTATATTATTTCATCATCAAATACATCTATATCATCTTTTGAAATTATATTTTCTATTCCGTATGTAGATTTAAATACTGCTTCTACTGCTTCAAAATCTACATCTTCTATACTGTCTGCACTTGTAAAATATGTATCGACAAGTTTTCTAAGCATAGCGGTTGCTAGTTTTAATGAATATTCTTTCATGTCATCAGCATTTAGTACATCTCTTCTTTGCTTGTATATAATTTCTCTTTGCATATTCATTACATCATCATACTCAAGTACATTTTTACGTATTGTATAATTTCTACCTTCAACTCTTTTTTGAGCAGTTTCTATTGCTCCTGTAAGTAATTTCTGTTCAATTGGCATATCTTCTGGAAGTCCTATTGCATCAGCTAAGGCATTGATTTTTTCTGAAGCAAATAGCTTCATTAAGTCATCTTCGAATGAAATATAGAATCTAGAAACACCAGGATCGCCTTGACGACCTGCACGTCCTCTTAACTGATCATCTATTCTTCGTGATTCATGTCTTTCGCTACCTATTATTTTAAGTCCACCAACTTCTTTTACTTTTTGTCTTTCCTCTTCTATTTGTGGTTTATATTTTTCTTCTATTTTGTTTAAATCTTCTTTTGCTTTTTTTACTTCTTCAATATCATAGTTTATTGGAGTAATAGCCATTTCAATTATATCTCTTGTATACCCTAATTTTTCAAGCTCCTTTTTAACTATATGTTCTAAATTACCACCAAGCATTATATCAGTACCACGTCCTGCCATATTTGTTGCTATAGTTACACTTTTAAATTTACCTGCTTGTGATATTATTTCGGCTTCTTTTTCATGATATTTAGCATTTAGTACTTGGTGTGGAATACCTTTTTTCTTTAATAATGAACTTAAATATTCTGATACATCAATTGAAATTGTACCAACTAACACCGGTTGCCCTTTTTTATAGCTCTCTTCTACTTCATTTACAATTGCGTTATATTTTCCATTCTTTGTTTTATATAATATATCATTTAAATCTATTCTTTTTACATCTTTGTTTGTTGGTATTTCTATAACATCAAGTTTATATATTCCTTTAAACTCAGTATCTTCCGTTTTTGCTGTACCTGTCATACCTGACAGTTTATTATATAATCTAAAATAATTTTGAAATGTTATTGTAGCAAGAGTTTGACTCTCTGAAGCTATTTTTACACCTTCTTTTGC
The DNA here is from genome assembly GCA_964593045.1 of uncultured Clostridiaceae bacterium. GTDB lineage: Bacteria > Bacillota > Clostridia > TANB77 > CAG-465 > JAOAHC01. The sequence continues at coordinate 27,889 of CAZQJQ010000006.1, read as the reverse complement.
TTCTATTGCTTGATGAAGCCCATCGCTATATCTTCTTCCACTCATAAGTCTACCAGTAAATTCATCTACAATTATAACTTCACCATCTTTTACTATATAATCTTTATCTTTGTTCATTAATCCGTATGCACGTATTGCTTGATTTACATGATGAGATACTGTAAGATTTTCAACATCACTCAAATCTGAAATTCCAAAATATTTCTCTGCTTTTTTAGTTCCTTTTTCTGTTAGAGCAACACTATGTGCTTTTAAATCAACTATATAATCATATTCTTCATCTGTTTCATCAAATTCTTTGTCATTATTTTCTACAATTATTCTAGGTTTTAATGTTCTTGCTAATTTATCTGCTTTTTCATATATATCACTTTTTTTATTTACCATTCCTGATATAATTAAAGGTGTTCTTGCTTCATCTATTAGTATGCTATCTATTTCATCTACTATAGCATAATTTAGTCCTCTTTGCACCATTAACTCTTTTGCCATACTCATATTATCTCTTAGATAATCAAATCCAAATTCATTATTTGTTCCATATGTTATATCACATGCATATGATTTTCTTTTGTCTGCAGGATTCATATTAGGTATTACTAGTCCTACTGTAAGACCTAAAAACTTGTATAATTTACCCATCCATATACTATCTCTTTTAGCTAGATAATCATTTACTGTTACAACATGTACTCCTTGTCCTGTAAGTGCATTAAGTACAACTGGTAATGTTGCAACTAATGTTTTACCTTCACCTGTTTTCATCTCTGCAATTCTTCCTTGATGAAGTATTATTCCACCTATTAATTGAACTTCAAAATGTTTCATTCCTAGAATTCTACTACTTGCTTCTCTTACTAAAGCATACGTTTCAACTAATATATCATCTAAGGTTTCACCATTTTTTAATCTTTCTTTTAATGTTATAACCTTCTCTTTTATTTCTTCATCAGAAAGTTTTTGCATATCTGTATCTAATGCTACTATTTTTTGAACAAGTGGCATTATCTTTTTTATCTCTCTTTGGCTATATGTTCCAAATATTTTTTGAACTACTCCCATATAATTTACATCCTCTCTATATATACTGCTATAAACAGAGTACATTGTTATTAAAATGTACAATAGGTATTATACCACGATATTTACCGTATGTAAAGGAATTATATGTATATGATTTTCAAAAAATATTTTATTTTATTATCATATATATATTAAAAAAGAATATACATTTATTAAATGAGGTGTAGATTATGTTTGTAGTTAATTTTAAGCTCGATTTTAAAAAAATATTTATTGTATGTTTAATCCTTGCTGCTATAATAGCAATAGCAGTTGAATTTGGATATAGTCAAAATGAAACTTTAAATGTTGCAAAAAGTATTGATAAATATGATTATATATTTGAAGATGGTAACTATACTAGTCTTCTTAAAACAATTCATGAAAATATTGATGCTAATGTAAATAAGACTGTTAAAATCACCGGATTTGTATTTAGAATGCCGGATTTTAAAGAAGATTATTTTGTGGTGGGAAGAAATATTATTATTAACAATGAAGAAAGTATCAGTGGAATATTATGTCAAAGTACTGATGCAAGTAAGCTTGCAGATAACGAATGGATAGAAGTAACTGGAATTATATTAAAAGGAAACTATAATGGCGATATGCCAGTTCTTAAAGTTGGAAGTATTACAAAAGTTACTGCTCCTGCAAATACATATGTTGAAAATGTTGAAAACTAATTAAAAAAAGTAAAAGAACTACAAATTCTTTTACTTTTTTATTATTGATTCATACTTAATTATTTAAATTTAAAACATTATATACTTATTTAATTTTTTGATTATATACAATTATTTTTCCACATCTTCTTCAAGATCTTGTATACTTTTTTGTATATTTTCTTGTTGTTTTTGAAATAATGCAAAAACTTTCTCTGCAAGTTCTTTATCTATTACTGTATCATAAACTTCTTCACCATCTTCTTCTTTTATTTCTAAAATTAAAACTTCTATGCCTTCTTCGTTTTCTTCTTGTTCTACTTCAGAAACAACTAAAAATTGTCTTTCATCTTCTAATACAACAACATCTAATATTTCAAATTTAACATCAACACCTTTTTCATCAGTTAATGTTATAGTTGGATCAAAATCCAATTCTTCTTCATATGATGAGCATCCTGAGCATCCTGCACATCCTGATGGATTACATCCACCTATTTTTTCTTCTTTCATATTATTTCCTCCTTGTTTTAATTATACAATATTTATTTTAATTTGTATATACTATTTTTGATTTCTTATCATATTTAAATATCCTTCTAATATATATGTAGCAGCAAGTCTATCTGCAACTTTATTTTTATTTTTTTGAGATATGTTTAATTCCCTCATTGTTCTATACGCAGAAACCGTAGTAAGTCTTTCATCCCATCTAATTACTTCTATATTGTTATTATCTTGTATTAAGGGTATAAGGGTATCAATCTTATCTGTTTTTAAAGATTTTGTTCCATCCATATTCTTAGGATATCCAATTACAATCTTAGATATATTATATTCTTTTTGTATTTCTTTTATTGCTTTTAAAAAAGCTTTGTCACTTTTGTTTATAACAAGAGTATCAAGTGACTGAGCCGTTATCCCTAATTCATCAGATACAGCCAAACCAACTCTTACATCTCCATAATCAATTGCTAATATTCTTCCCATATTATTTCCTATTATACATCTAAATATTTTTTTATCATTTCTTCTAATAAATCATCTCTTTCAATTTTACATATAAGTGCTCTTGCATTTTGATGAGATGTTATATATGTAGGATCCCCTGATAAAATATATCCTATAATTTGACTTACTGGTTCATACCCTTTATCTTTTAAAGCACTAACTACTTGATCCATAATCTCTTTTACTCTTTTTGATTCATCCTTTTGTGGACTAAAAACTGTTGTATGTTGATCCATAATATCCCTTCTTTCTATATAATTTTTATAACATTTATATCTTGCATTGAATCCATATATTTTACCATTTTTTGAACTTCTTTTTCTACATTATTTTGCTTTTTAAATGTATGTATAAGTACTTTTACATTAACTTTTACTTGCTCACTATCAAAATATTCTATTTGGTTTAATATACTTTTTAATATATTTTCTACTACTGGATAAATAGTCTGAGCATCTTTCCCAGTAAAAATACTTATAAATCTAATACCACTATATCTTATATGTATAGAATCTTTATCTGCCATTTCTTTTATAACACTAAGAGTCTTTATTAATAATTTGTTTCCAAAGTTTCTTCCATATTTTTCATTAATTTCAGGAATATTATCAAGTACAAACATTACAAATGAACTCTCTTCATTCTTTTCCAACACATTTCTTACATTAGAATATAAATATAGATTATTATATAATCCAGTTTGTTTATCCTTGTTTTCTGCATTTTCTATCATATTTTGATATATTGTATTTTCAACAAATACTCCTAAATTGTTTTTTAATTTTGAAAGTTCACTTTTTGATATATAGTCAAATGCATTTTCTTTATCATCTTCTAATAACCAAAAACCTAAATACATTCCATTATGAAATATTGGTGAAAACATACATGAACGTATTCCTCTTTCTACAGCAGACTTATATGAAAGTGGCTTCTCACGTGTAGTTGTTAAATATTTTGATATATTTTTTATTGTATTGTTTCTAAAATCATTTTCTTCAGCTATCTGTCCTATTACTTCTAAATATGTACTTTCCACATTTGAAGCTTTTATCTCATAAGAATTTCCATCAAATATAGAGATGGTAGAATACTTAGGAGAATATGATCCTATTATTATCTGGTTTAATTCTTCAAACTTCTTTTTTGAACTAATATTTGCACTTAATATTTCAAACATACTCTGTATTACTTTCATAGCAGATATATTTTGAGATATTGTTTCATAATATCTTAATTTTTTCTTTTGTGCTAAATAAATAATTCCAAGAACTAGAAGTAATACCGTTATAACTACTAACAATATTCCTAAAAAAACTTCCATCTATTATTTTCACCTCTATCTAGTTTCTTTTTCGTATCCATCATCACTCATTTCACTATATGGCATATTTATTGGTTTTTTAGGTTTAAAGGCATTATTTTTTTTATTATTTATTCTAGTAGATGTACTAGTTAATGTGCCTATTGGATATATATCGTTTATAAGATTACCTATTGCTTTTTTAAAATCTTCTGTAAATGTATTGAATTGATTTGAGTATTTATATACCATTTCAACATATTTCCTATAATTTTCTTGATCAAAAGGAATTACATATGTTTCTAATGAACTAGCAGAAAGCAAGTCAGTATACATCTTAAGATCATAACTAGTATATGTTACTATTCCATCAATAATGTGTCTTGTTGTAAGAGCACATTTTACATGCTTATTTACTATTAGTTTTATTTTATTCATTGGAACCCCACGAGATTTCAACTCACGTATAAACATTGTTACTTGTTGAAGATTTATAATATCCATATCTTGAACAATATATATATTTTGGCATAACCTAAAAAAATCAGGAGGTGTAGTGAAATCTGCATCTACTAAAACTACAGTGTTATTTTGCATTACTGTTTCAATTATTTTATTTGCATTATAAGTTCTTCTATCTTCTCCAGGCATTGCTGTATATACGCTCAATTTCTCATATACAAGAGGTTCATTTAATCCATTTGATGCATATTTTATACTCTCGGCTGCTATTGCTCTTTTACCTTCATTATCATAAGTATACATCGTAAATGTATCTCTTTTTCTTGTTACATCTACTATTGCGGTTTTAACCTTATGTCTTGTTAAAAATGTTCCTATTGCATTAATACAAAAAGTAGTTCCAACTTTTGGAGCACCAACAAGACATACTACTTTTTTATAGTCTTTTGGAACTTCATATACAGATCTAACAACTTCTTTTTCCATAACCTCTGTTACTACCGGAGCAGTTATATTAGGAGAAGGTTGAGGTCTAACTACAATTCTCTCTGCCATTTCTGGCTCTTTTTGTATTTTAACTGCATTTGCATCATGTAAATTAGACAATACTTCTTTTTCCTGTGTTTCTTCGACCATTGGACTTTGCATAGGTGGTGTTACAACACCAGCCATACTTGCAATTTGTTTATACTTTTCGTTATTAAAAGATAAATATTGCTTAACATCATCAGGAAAAAAATTTACAATTACCTTTAATTGTTCATCTGTATACTGTGATGAAACCCTATCAAAAATTTCATTATATTTATCTGCTACACCATTTTGATTCTTGTAATATGATACTATTCTTTGTATCTCTATCTCAGAAACTTCATCTTCATTGTACACATTTTCAGATACTGCCTCTTTATCATAATATTTTTTAACATCTTTTTTTAAGAAAGGAGAATGTATGCCATTACATACTTTTCCTTTTGTTCTATCTTGTCCGGTAAGTACAGTATATATTCCAAGATTAAACAATTTTGTTAAAAAAGGATCCCCTAACTTTCTTCTATCTGATGCTATATATACGATATCTTTTGAATCAAAAGAATCAGTCATTGCATCTATATTTTTAAACAAATATTCATCTATTTGTGCATAATTATTAGTTGGATATTTTTCTAATTCTTCTAATACAACAGCTCTATTATATTCACCAGTTGCAAGTTCTGTACATAATTGCTTAAAATAATATACATTCTTATACTCTATTTTTTCATTAAATTTTGCTTCGTAAAACTCTATTATACCTTTTACTGTATCATCATTATTTATACCAAATAATACTTTCACTTTATTTCACCTCTTCTTAAATAATATGTTATATTATAAAAAACGCATATATTAATGGCATTGTTTGAACAAGTGCCATAAATATTGCAATACCAACAATAAGTTTTTGACCAGAAATTTTTTGTTCTAAAAGCTCTGAACCAGCAACATAAAATTTATATAAAGCATATATAAATACAAGTGTAACAACTGGCCATGAATATTTCTGTATAAATATTAAAACTTGCATTCCTGTATCAAATATCTTATCATTTGATACAACATCTGTTGCAGCAAAAACTACATTTGAAATTAAACATGCACATATTGCGACTATTATTGATATTATTGTTGATTTTTTATATACCATAATTATCTCCTCTTTTATTTACATCTAATATATAATATTTTACTATATAAGTATAAAAATAGCAATAGGTATATAACAATATCTGTAAATTTCTTTTTTATTCGTTTTATTTAATAAAAAGGCTGCCAAATAAAATATCAATTAATATTTTATAGCAGCTAAAAATAATATTATTTTTAAATCTATGTTATCTCATATGCTTTGCATATTTTTTAAAAGTTTTTGTTCCCTTTTTAAAAGCATATGATATAGTTTCACTATTCATAACTCCAACTATTGTTCCTGCAACTATTCCAAGCATAGCTCCTTTAACAAAATTCATAAGATCAACTCCTTTCACTTATTATTTTTTGCCTTTACTATATTTATTATACTTGAAATTATTTCATAAAAACCAATAAATAACATAAAAATATAAAAAAAATTGCGAATATTTTCCTCATCAATCTTATATGCTATATATATTCCAATAATACATCCTATGATAACAAAAAAGATAAGTTTTAAAAAAATTTTTTTATCAAAATTTTTACTTAAAATATTTTGTATTGTTGCTGCAATCCCTACAACAACAAACATTATTAAGTTATATCCTTGAGCTTGTTTTTGTTCCATTGACAAAAGCAAAGTAGAAAGCATAATATATATACTTCCTCCGCCAATACCGGCTGCTGCAATTATTCCTGATATAATTAATATAACAATATATATAATTGTATTCATCTCACAATTCCTTTACTACCTTTTTACAAAAAATTGAATTAGTGTAAGTACTACTATTATTCCCCCAGATAATAAATTTAATATATTAGATTCTATTTTTTTCATAAGTTTAGAACCTATGATACCTGTAATTATTGATATTACAATTATTAAAAAAACTTGTTTTATCTCAAAATCAATAAATTTAGAATATCCAAAAATTGCTATAAGTGAAGAAACAGATAAAATTGCTACACTTATACTTCTTGATAAATGTGCTTCAATTTTAAGAATATATAAAAAATAAAAAACAAGTATTTGACCTGCACCAGCAGTAAATAATCCATTTAACAAACCAACTATAAAACCAATTATATATATCATATTATTATTATTTGTAAAATTAAATTTTATATTATGTAAATTTTAAAAATATTTTATTTAATTTTCATATTTTACAAATTTTCTTAATTTGTTTTGAATTTTTGTTTCAATTCTAGATACATAGCTTCTTGATATTCCCAGCATATCAGCTATCTCTTGCTGTGTTTTTGGAATACTACCATCAATACCATATCTTAAATTCATAATTGTCTTTTCTCTTTCCGGCAATTTAGTTTTCACATAGTCTATCATTTGTTTAGTTATAACCTTATTATATATTGTTTCTATTGCATCTTTTTCTTCAGCATCTAAAATATCTCCTAATTCCATATCATTGCCATCTTTATCTGTACCAATAATAGTATTAATAGATACTTCGGCTTGTTGTTTTTTACCCGCTCTTATATTCATTAATATTTCATTTTCAATACATCTAGATGCATATGTACTTATCTTAAAGCCTTTATCACTACTAAAACTGTTTATTGCTTTTATAAGTCCTATAGAACCAATAGATATTAATTCTTCTAGTTCCTGTTCTTTTGATGTATATTTTTTTGCTATATGAGCCACTAATCTTAAATTGTGTTCTATAAGCTTTGTTCTTGCCTCTTTATCTCCCTCAAAATATTTTTTCAGATAATATTCTTCTTCTGTTTTGCTAAGTGGCTCTGGGAAAAGCTTATTAGTTGAAATATAACCAAATAAGCAAAAAATATATGATAATATATTTGTAAAAAAAGAAAAAATCATAACATCCCTCCATTAACTAATTAATGATATGCTATGATTTGACTGTTTTTGCATGTCTTATATAAACTTAATAAATATATTTTTTATCTCATATATCTAAAAAAATTATTATATGCATTTTCTACATTATGCAAATTTATTACGCTGAAAAAGTCATCTATGTAGTCAGCTCTTCTATTTTGATGCTTTAAATAGTATGCGTGCTCCCATACATCTAAAGGAATTAACGGATACATATTTAACTCAAGAGGAGTATCTTGATTTTTAGTTGTTATTATCTGTATATTTCCATTTCTATTAAGTACAACATAGGCATATCCAGATCCAAAGACACTTAAAGCTTTTTTCTTAAATTCATTTAAGAAATTTTCATATGAACCATATTCTCTTATTATTGCTCTTATATAATTACCATCTATGTACTGTGTTTTACTCGGTTCTAAAATACTAAAATACAAATTGTGATTGAAGACACCACCAGCATTATTTTTTACTGCACTTTGTATTTCTTCTGGTAATGATGCAATGTTAAATAGCAATTTGTCTAAAAACCAACTATGGTAACTGGGATATTTTTCTAATGCTTTATTTAAATTTTCAACATATGTCCCTACATGTTTATTATGATGTATTCTCATAGTTTCTTCATCTATATACGGTTCTAAAGCATTGTATTCATAAGGTAATGGTAATAATTTAAAAGGATAATGATTATTCATATTTACCTCCTGTTCTTTATTTTATCACACTACTATTATATGAATATTATATTTATTTGTTAAATTTTATATATTCTTCAATTATTGCTATATCATATTTATATTATTCAAACTTACCTTTTATCTTTTATTAATTTTCATAAAAGTTTATACCGTTTACAAAGCTATGCAAAAGAGAAGGTGTTTTCTCCCTTCTCTAATCTTTATATATTATTTTTTATACTTATTTTTTTCTTCTTATTATATAATTTTCAAAAACTTCTGTTGGTATCATTATTTTTACTAACTGTCCTTTTTTACCTGGATTTATACTATCAATCTTTTCATTTGTTTTTATATCATACAGTTCTTGTATTTTAAAACAAAATGATTCTATTGTATTTGGTATCAGTACTTCCAACTCATCTCCTATACTCAACTTATTTCTTATTTCTACTATTGCTATTTTAGTATCTTTATCTTGTGATATTACTTTTGCACCGTATTCATATTCTAAATTAGCATTTTTACCATCAAAATCATGTATATCTTGATTGTTTGAATCAGAAAAATAGAATTCTGAAATTCCTCTTGTTCTCACTTTTTCTAACTCTTCTAAATAATCTTTAGTGTTATATTTTTCTTTATTAAAATCTTCTTTTAACTTAATATAATCATCTATTGCTTTCCTATATGTTCTTACTATTGTAGCTAAATAATAGTCCGTTTTAAGTCTACCCTCAATCTTTAAGCTATCAACTCCCATATCTATTATACTAGGTATTTGGTTTACAAGGCAAAGATCTTTTGATGAAAATATATATGTTCCTTTTTCATCATAATCTATATTTATTCTACTTTCCGGTCTGTTTACTTCTTCTGCATATATATTATATGCCCACCTACAAGGTTGACTACAATCTCCTAAATTTGCGCATCTATCTGATAAATATTTACTAAGATAACATCTTCCTGAATACGCATAACATATTGCTCCGTGTATAAACATTTCAATCTCTAAATCTTTTGGCTTATTTTCCATTATATATTGTATTTTTTCTTTTGTAAGTTCTCTTGCAAGTATTACCCTTTTGGCTCCATAATTATACCAAAATCTGGCAGACTGCAAACTTACAACATTAGCCTGAGTACTAATATGTATATCTATATTTGGTGCAATTTCTTTTATTTTCTCTATTATACCAACATCACTTGCTATAATACCATCAACACTAATTTCACTTAATCTTTTTATTTCTTTTTCTATCTCATCATAATCACTATCACCGGCATATATATTTATTGCAACATATACTCTTTTACCTATACTATGAGCATATTTTACAGTATCTTCTAAGGTATCCGAATTCATCTCTGCTCTTGTTCTAAGAGATAACTTTGATGTACCTGCATATACAGCATCAGCTCCATATAAAAAAGCAATCTTAGCTTTTTCAAAACTTCCTGCTGGTGCCAATAATTCAATTTTATTCATTTTAATCATCTTCTTATCTTTCATTATAATATCCTTTATCTTTGTGTTTCTCATTTCTTATTTTCTTTGATTCCTTTTTTTTATCGGGAATAACTTTAGTTACAGGACTTATTCCTTCAGGCCATGTATTTCTAAGTTTTTTAAGTGAGTCTATCATAGGATTTTCACTTTTCTTTTTTGACATAATATTCACCTCTAATTCATAATATTATATATAAAGTCAGTCATAACATTTCCGAGCCATGTACAAAATGATATATAAACATATATTATACTATTACTTGGTACTATCATAAGTATTATTGTTGCAATTGCTATAAAAGGACCAAATGGTATATAGCTATCCATTTTTTTTACTTTTGTTATAAGTAATGCCCCTCCTACTATTGCACCAACAAAAAACGAAACTAACGCTATTATTAAGATATCTTTAAGCCCAAATATAAAGCCTAAGGCAGCCATTAATTTTACATCTCCAAATCCCATTCCTTCTTTTTTAAATATAAGTACTGACAAGAGACCTAAAAGCCAAAACACAAGCCCACCTGCTATAGCTCCAAGTATATACATATACCATGAATTTATATTTATTATAAAATTAAATACACCTACAAGTATAAGTATTATATGTACCTCATCTGGTATTAACTGAAAACGAATATCTACAGATACAACAATTGTAAGTGCAAATAGTACAATCATATATGTATATGACATATAACTAAAATTCAAATAATATACTAAAAAATTAAATGCTGATATATATATTATTGTATATATTACATCTATTTTAAAATCTTTAAATAATGTGCTAAAAAATTCTTTATATGTTATTTCTTCCTTTACAACAGGAGGTAGTTTCTTATTTAAATGTGATACAACTTGTCCAAGTATAACAGCTATAATTGTTGCAATGATATATTCAAGTTTCATCTAATTTACCTTTTATCCTTTCATAGTATTTTTTTAAAACAAATCTTTCAAGTGGTCTTCTTAATCTAGTCCAAAACAATTCTTTTTTATTTACAGGATTAATTAATATCGTTTTTATTCCAAACCTATTTCCACCATAAATATCAGTAAAAATCTGATCTCCTACCATTATACTATTTTTCTTATCAACACTTAATCTATTAATTGCTTTTTTAAATCCAAAACTCCATGGCTTGTTTGCATTAATTATATATGGTATATCAAGTATTTTAGAAATTTCTTTAGTCTTGTCAATTCTAAAAGTATTACTTAAAATAATAATATCAATTTTTTTCTCTTTTAAATTACTTATCCATATCTTTAACTCATCACTTATTTTATATTTATAATCAATAAGAGTATTATCCATATCAAATAAAATTGCTTTTACATCTAGTTTTTTAAGTAATTCAAATGGAATATCTTCTACTTTATTATACATGTATGTCGGAAAAAATCTCTCTAAAAACATATGTCACCTCTTATTAATATATATTATCATTTATTATTTACTATTTCAATATTTTTTATATATTTTAAATAAAAAGATACAAAAAAATATGTAAAATTATATAAAAACATATAAAATAAAAATATTTATATTTAACATAAGTGCTAAAAAAGTGCCTAATATTTTAGATATTTTATAGACACTTTTTATATTTTATTTTATGTATTCATTTAAAGATTTAACCGGATATTTTAGGTTATTCATCTTATCTGTTGTTATAAAACCAGGGTCAGCATTTATAACATCTGGAATCCTGTTTACAATACTTGCACATGTAAGTTCAACAGTTGAAGGTCTTGATACAGTTATTGTTGTATCTGGTTCTCCATATACAGTCCACTCATTTTTATCAAATTCATCTTTTGAATATACTTTACCTACGCATTCTGATTCAATTATAATTCCTTCTTTAGTCTTTGTTGTAACAACAGCACTCATACCAGTAGCATATCCTGCCTGTATTGTCATTTTAAGTGTATCTGAATACAATTCACTTTTGCTTGTTTGCGGAATCATTTTTTGTTCTTGTGATATAACTGTAAGACCTAATTTTGAAGCAAGCCATCCGTTTGTATTCCACATATATGAAGGTAAAAATTCACCTTTTTGTATTAGTTCATTCCTTTTATTCTCTGATATATTATCTGATGCAGCAATATCCTTTGCAAATTCTTCTAAACTAAGTCCTGCACCATGAACCTTTGCAAGTGCAAGTCCATAATCTTCTACGTTGTAACTAGAACTTCCTTTTATTTTTGTTATATTGTGTGTTGCTCCTGCTATAGTTGTAATTAAATTTCCCCAAAACGCATCTTGATATCCACTTCCTGTTAATGTACAATTATTTTTCTTTGCTAGATTATCAAGTTCATCTATTAATTTAGGTGATGAATTAAACGGATAAAATGCTTCTTCACATGTTGATACTGCATTTATTCCAAGTTGTGCACATAATTTAAATGCATCATATACATCTTTTATAAGGCTCATAGTTGTAATGATACAAATATCTGGTTTTAAAGTTTTTAAAATTTCTTTTGCATTTGATATATCTGATATTAATACATTTTTATTTTCAGTTTCCATTACATATGATATATCTTTTCCAATTTTATCTTTATCAATATCAAATGCTCCTATAATTTCGCCTCCATTTTCATACACATATCTCATAGTATATTTAGACATTTTACCGCATCCATATTGGACTACTTTTATTTTATCTTTCATATCTATCCCTCCAATTATATTATTATATCTCTTTTTTAAAAAAATTACAACTAATACAAATGTCATATAAATTAACATTTTGTAAATATTTATATTAATTTGCAATATATATTTAAATTATCACATTTTTATGCTATACTATATATGTTCAAAATTAAAGCAATAGAAAATAGTAAATTTAGTTTAGAGGTGATAGCATGAATAATAATATATATGAAGTATTAAAAGAAAGGGACTTAATAAAACAATTAACTTTTGAAGAAGAATTTAAAGAAATAACTTCAAAACAAAAAATATCTGTATATTTAGGTATAGATCCTACCGCAGACAGTATTCACATTGGTCATTTTATTCCACTTATGTTGATGTCATATTTTCAAAAGTGTGGTCATAGACCAATTATATTGATAGGTGGAGGGACTGCTTTAATAGGAGATCCATCAGGAAAATCTGATATGAGAAAAATGTTAAGCAAAGAGGATATAGAAGATAATGTAAAAAAAATAATTACTCAAGTTAGTAAATTTATTTCATTTGAAGGTGATAATTCTGCTATAATTGTAAACAATGCTGATTGGATACTAAATTTGAATTATATGGATTTTATACGCACATATGGTGTTTATTTTAATGTAAATAGAATGCTTGATGCTGAATGTTTTAAGCAACGTATGGATAAAGGATTAACATTTTTTGAATTTAACTATATGCTTATGCAAAGTTTTGACTTTTTACAACTTTTTGAAAAGTACTCTTGTAAAGTTCAAGTTGGCGGAGATGATCAGTGGTCAAATATGTTAAGTGGTGTTGATTTAATAAGGAAAATACATAAAAGTGGTAGCTTTTGTGTAACATGTCCTCTACTTCTTAATGCTGAAGGGAAAAAAATGGGCAAAACTGAAAAGGGTGCTATTTGGCTTGATAAAGAAAAAACTAGTGTATATGATTTTTATCAGTATTGGAGAAATATCCAAGATACCGAGGTAAGAGATGTTTTACGTATGTTAACATTTTTACCAATGAATGAAGTAAACAAACTTTCAAGCTTGCAAGGTAGCGATATAAATGAAGCAAAGAAAATTGCTGCATTTGAAATAACAAAACTTATACATGGAGAGGATGAAGCTATAAAAGCCGAAAAAACTGCTCAGGACCTATTTTTAAACTCTTCAAATAGCGAAAATATGCCTTCTTTTGACATATCAAAAGAAGATGTGCAAAACGGTTTATCTATATTAGATGCCATTATAAAAGCAGAAATTGCTCCTTCAAAAGGACAAGCTAGAATACTTGTAAAACAAGGTGGTATACTAATTAATGATATAAAAATATTGGACGAAAAACATTGTATTTCATTAAATGACTTTAAAAAGGGATATGTTATATTAAAAAAAGGAAAAAAAGTTTTTATTAAGATAAATATAGTATAGGGGGTGATTTTTTGAAATATTCAATTGGTGAGGAAATCGCCAATTCTATCACCCATGGTGTTGGAGCTCTATTTGCTATAGTTGCTCTTACAATTATGGTTGTATTTGCCGCTCTTTTTGGAAATATGTGGCAAGTTGTTAGCGTATCAATCTATGGTGGAACTTTAGTACTTCTTTTTACTATGTCTACTTTATATCATGCTTTTACAGGAGAAAAAGTAAAAAAGGTTTTCCAAATATTTGATCATGCATCAATATATTTACTAATAGCTGGAACCTATACTCCGTATACTTTAGTTATTTTAAGAGAAGATGGCAATATTGGTTGGATTATATTTGGTGTTGTATGGGCAATGGCTCTTATTGGTATTATTATAGGGAGCATTTTTATAGGTAAATACAGAGTCTTTAAAGTTTTTACTTATCTTATAATGGGATGGGCAATAATATTTGCAATGCCTGATCTAATACAAATAATGCAAGCAAATAATGCCATACATGGAGTATATTGGCTTGCTGCTGGTGGTCTTGCATATACTGTAGGAGCAGTGTTTTATATTATAAAAGTAAAATACTTTCATTCCATATGGCATTTATTTGTCCTAGCAGGAAGTGTTTTTCATTTTATATCAATAATGTTCTATGTATTATAAAAAGATATAGATTATAAAAAGAGGGGTTATCCCCCTCTTTTTATAATACATTATCCATGTAATAAAATTTGATTTTGCCTAGTTTTAAGTTCTTCTATTATCTCGTATTTTGATATTCTAAGATTTCCATTAATCCCTAAACCAACATAAATATTCCGACTCTCTTTTCCATGATAATCGCTTCCAACAGTTGTAACAAGATTTAATTTGTCTGCAATATATCTTATGTTTTCAAATACTTCAAAAGAACAACTAGGATTATATAACTCTATTCCTTCTAGACCTTCTTCTCTTAGTCTAGTTACGTATTTTTCAAGAGATTCCCTTCCCATATGCAAACTTCTTGGATGTGCAAGTACTGGTACTCCTCCTACGCTTCGTATTTTTGACAATAGTTCCTTTGTTGTAGGTTTATCCCGTTCAACATATGCACGCATACCTACATCTAAAAATTGTCCGT
The DNA here is from genome assembly GCA_964593045.1 of uncultured Clostridiaceae bacterium. Lineage (GTDB taxonomy): Bacteria > Bacillota > Clostridia > TANB77 > CAG-465 > JAOAHC01. The sequence continues at coordinate 12,411 of CAZQJQ010000006.1, read as the reverse complement.
AAGCTGACATAGTTGTTTTTGCATAACCTAATTTTTTAAGTGCAATTGCAACATCATATCTACCAATACTATTTCTAGATCTCGCATATTTTTTAACAATATCATATGAAATTTTAACGCCTGTTGTTTGCAATTTTTTTATTGTCTTTTTCAAGCACTTCTCACGACTAACTTCATATTCATCAAGTATATTGCAAATCCTGTACGATGGATAATATGCAAGTATGTGACAAGTTCTCTTTTTTGTCCCTGGTAATTCTTTTACAGAAGCACTTATTTCTATTCCTGGAATTACTTCTATTTTTCCCGTTTGTTTTTCTATCCGATACGCTTCTTGATACGAACCTAAGTTATAATGTTCAGTAAAAGAAATAACAGATACTTTGTTTTTAATCGCTTTTTTCATGACTACACCAACCGGTTCAAGTCCATCAGATGCATTACTGTGAACATGTAAGTCTATGTATCCACATTTATCAACCACAACAACTCCTCCTTGTATATTAATACAAACAACTTCTTTTCTTATATTTTTATTATATACCAATTTTAAATTGATGTCTATATTTTGATAAGTTATTATTAAATTTTGTACAAAAAGCCACATAGCTTTATACCATGTGACTTTTTATATACTAGATTCTACTCATCTTCTTTTAGCAAATCCTCAACTGTTAATGAATCAATTTCTTCTTGTGTAGCTCCTTCTTTTCTCTTCTTTTCTATTATTGCCTTATTTTTTCTTATCTGCCCTTCTATTTTTTGAATAACATCTTCTATACCATAATATATATCATCTGTTACTTCCTCAGCAATATATGTTCTTGATTTATATTCAATACGTATATTTACTTTTTGTCTATTTTTTTCTATAGATAAAGTTACATGACATATTGTAATATCATCAAAAAATTTTGATAGTTTTTCTACCTTTTTTTCTGTAAAATCCCTTATTGCTTCTGTAATTTCTACATGTATACCTGTTAAATCTAATTTCATTTTAATCATCCTCCTAAGAACTATTATACCCTATTATTGTGTTTTTTTCAAGAACTTAATGTTATATTTATTACATCTGCTCAAATAGACTCATTTGTGAAGACCTAGGCATGCCTTTAAAACAACCTTCATTTTCTAGTGTTTGCATAGCTACTTTTCCTATCTTTGCTCTGCTTGCAACTTGTTCTATTGTTTCAAACTTACCTTCTTTTCTTGCTTCCACCAATTTTTTTGCATCTACTTCTCCAAAGCCTGTTATTGCAGAAAGTGGTGGTCTTATACCTCTTTCTTCTACCAAGAATTTTTTTGCATCAGATAAATATATATCTACTGGTAAAAAGTTAATATCTCTTTCATACATTTCGTTTATTACTTCCATAACACTTAGTGCATCTTTATCTGTGGCAGAGGCATCTTGTTTTTGTTCATATTCTTTTATTGCCTCTTTAATTTTTTCTTTTCCTCTCATCATAATGTCAGATAAAAAATTACCTGCTCTTACAGTTAAATATGTTGCATAGAATTCTTTTGGATAATATACTTTATAATATGCTATCCTATATGCCATCATTACATATGCAGCCGCATGTGCTTTTGGAAACATGTATTTTATTTTTTTACATGAATCAATATACCACTCTGGTACATCTTTTTCTCTCATTGCTGCTTCCATTTCTTCTGTAAGTCCTTTTCCTTTTCTTACACTTTCCATTGTTTTAAATGCCATCTGAGGATCTAGTTTCATTTGTATTAAATATATCATTATATCATCACGGGTACATATTGCTTCTTTTAGTGTAGCTGTTCCTTCTTCTATTAATGTTTGAGCATTTCCAAGCCACACATCAGTACCATGAGAAAGTCCAGATATTCTAACAAGCTCTCCAAACGTTGTTGGTTTAGTGTCCAGTAACATTTGTCTTACAAATTTTGTTCCAAACTCGGGCACTGCATATGTTCCTGTTTCTGACTTTATTTGTTCAGGTTTTACCCCTAATGCTTCAGTTGAAGAAAAAAGTGACATTACTTTCTTTTCATCTAATGGTATTGTTTTAGGATCTATACCGGTTAAATCCTGTAGCATTCTAAGCACTGTAGGATCATCATGACCTAGTATATCTAATTTCAACAGATTATCATGTATTGAGTGGAAATCAAAATGAGTTGTGATAGATTTTGAAAATTGGTCATCAGCCGGTTTTTGTATAGGACAAAAATCATATATTTCTTTATCTCTTGGTACAACTATTATTCCACCTGGATGTTGACCGGTTGTCCTCTTTATACCCGTACAACCTTTGGCAAGCCTATTTATCTCAGGAGATAATACATTTTTTCCTTTTTGTTCATAGTATTTTTTTACAAATCCATATGCTGTTTTATCAGCTACTGTGCCTATTGTTCCTGCTCTAAATGTTTTAGATTTCCCAAAAAGCACCTCTGTATATGCATGTGCATTTGGTTGGTCATCACCTGAAAAGTTTAAGTCTATATCAGGTGCTTTATCTCCTTTAAATCCAAGAAATGTTTCAAACGGTATATCCATTCCATCTTTTTTTAGTATTTTTCCACATTTTGGACACACCTTATCTTCCATATCTATTCCAGTAGTAACTGTAGTTTCTGGAAATTCACTATATTTACATTCTGGATTAGTACATATATAGTGTGGTGGAAGTGGATTTACTTCTGTAATTCCTGTCATTGTTGCAACAAATGATGAGCCTACAGATCCCCTTGAGCCAACTAAATAGCCATCAGAATTTGACTTTTTTACAAGTTCTCTTGCTATCATATACATAACTGCAAACCCATATTTTATGATAGGGACAAGCTCTTTTTCAAGTCTTCTCTCTACTATTTCAGGTAATGGATCACCATAAATTTGTTTTGCCGTTTCATATGATATTTTTTTTATATTTTCATCTGAACCCTCTATTGTAGGAGGGTATGTTCCATCTGGAACTGGTTGTATAGCATCACACATGTCCGCTATATTATTTGGATTTGTTACAATTATCTCTTTTGCTTTTGCTTTATCTAAATAATAGAATTCATCATACATTTCCAAAGTAGTTCTAAAGTACAGAGGAGCTTGTTTATCTGCATCATCATATCCTTGTCCTGCCATTATAATCCTACGATAAATTTCATCTTCAGGATTTAAAAAGTGAGAATCCGTTGTAGCAACTACAGGTATAGTCAATTTATCTCCTAATTCTATTATTTTTTTATTTATAGTTATGAGTTCATCCTTTGAAGATAGTATTCCTTTGTCAATATAAAATTGATTATTACCGAGTGGTTGAATTTCAAGATAATCATAATATTTAGCAATATTTTCTTGTTTTTCTTCTGGTAATTTATTTAATATAGATTGGTATAATTCACCTTGTTCACAGGCAGAACCCACTATTAATCCTTCTCTATATCTATTTAATAGTGATCTAGGTATCCTTGGTTTTTTATAAAAGAAATTAATATGTGAAAAAGATATTATTTTATATAAATTTTTAAGACCTATATAATTTTTAACTAAAATTATTATATGATTATATCCTATTTCTTTATAGTTTTTTTCTAAATTAGTATATACATAATCATAAATATCTATATTTTTTTTACTTGCTTCTTCTATCATTTTTAAAAATACTTGAACAGTAGCTCTCACATCATTTATAGCTCTATGTGCACCTTCTAAGTCTATTCCTAAATTCTTAGCTATTGTGCCTAATTTATGATTTTCATATGATTCAAATAATTCTCTTGCAATTACAAGAGTATCAATTGCTCCATTATCTAGAGTAAGTCCTTGTTTTTTTGCAAAATGTGTCATAAATCCAATATCAAAATGGCTATTATGTGCAACTAAAATACTTCCTTTTGTAAACTCTATAAACTTAGGTAAAACTTCTTCTATTGTAGGAGCATCTTTTACCATATTCTCAGTAATATGAGTAAGCTCTTGTACTTGTTTTGGAATTGGTCTTTCTGGATTTACAAAAGTAGTAAATTCATCTATTATCTTACCTTCTTGCACTTTTGCTACAGCAATTTCTGTTATTTTATCAGGACCTGCTGTAAATCCTGTAGTTTCAATATCAAACACGCAAAAAATATTCGGATGTTTATATGCAGGATCTAAATCATCTACTAAATAACCTTCTACTCCATATATAACCTTTGTAGGAGCATCTTGCAACCAATTTTTATTTTCTCTACTTGCAAACGCTTTTGATATTGCCATATGAGCCTCTGGGAAAGCTTGTACTACCCCATGATCAGTTATAGCGACTGCTCTATGTCCCCATTTTATAGCTTGTTTTACTATATCAGTAGCTGAAGTAACTCCATCCATTGCACTCATTTGACTATGTATATGTAATTCTACTCTTTTGTCTTCTTCTTCATCTTTTCTTGAAGCAATGCTTTCCTTTTCCTCTTCATTAATACTATTGACTAAAATAGTTAATTCCTTTGCAAAAGGATCAAACTGTGGCCTTCCTTGAATTTTAACAAAACTACCAACAGCTAATTTATCATTTACTTCCTCAAATTTTTTCTTGTTAAAGAATGCTTTACAAGCTATTGTACTAGTTTTATCATATATATCAAGTGATACCAACATTTTTCCTGTTTTGGTTTCCCTAATATCTTTTTGACATATCTTGCCTATAACACAAGCATTATCGTAGCTTGTATTTAATTCATCAATTTTATTTAACTTTTCACTTTTTATATCTTTACCTAATATTACATAAGAAGGAGTAGGTTTTCTAGAATTTTTATGTGATTCTTTTGTATACTCATCATTATTAGAAGTATAACTAGTTTCTTTTTTATCAGGTATAGGCTTATCTTCTTGTTTTGTACCAGGTTCTCTTCTTTCTATTTTTACCACATTTTCTGTTTTTTCCGATTTTTCAGCTTGTATAGCATCAACAGAATCGTTAAAAATTATTTTAAAGTCTAATCCATATTTGACTAATATGAATTTTTTTAAATACTCATCTACCTTTTTTAATCTTAAAAACTTAGAATACGTATTATTTAATGTAATGATTATGTTTTTATAACTATTATCAATTTGTTTTATAGAACCATCAAAAATTTTTTTAGTATACTCAAACTTCTTATTTATTTTGTCTATAACATAAGTAAGATGATTATAAGTTAAATCAACTATATTTCCTTTATATGTATATTCTATTTTATAGCTATTTAAATCATATGCAATACATGCATCCGACTCAAATTTTTCAATTTCATCTAAATCCAGATTATCGTCACCACTTGCAACAAGAATTACAGAATTTAATTTTTTTGAAAACTTAAGCTCATCAATATATGCATATATAATTTTAGTATCTTCATTAGTACAATTTAAAAATACATCTTTTATTTGTTTTTTCATATTTCCTCCAGCTATTCTTAGTAACTATATTATACATTTTTTGTTTCATTTTGTCCATAGATGAAAATTATTATCTCAGATTTTCCTTAAAAAAATTATATGCATTTTCCCACATTATTTTATTTATTTGAGTATTTGTAAAAGATCTATTCTGTAGACATTTTTTTAAATTTATATACATAGAATTATCTACTAGTCCCTCCATCGGTTTATTCATTCCATCAAAATCCGAACCTAATGCTATACAATCTATTCCAGCTAAATCATATATATGCTGTATATGTTCTACTAGCATATTAATATCAACATTGTGATTTTTTGGAGATATAAACAAAGAATAAAAATTAAGTCCTATTATTCCTCCTTTATCTGCTATCATCTTTATTTGCAAATCATCTAAATTTCTTTCATGGTCGTATATTCCACTTGCACATGAATGTGAAGCAACTACTGGTTTTTTAGATATATTCATTACATCATAAAATGATTTTTTAGATAAATGCGATACATCAACTATACACCCTATTTCATTCATTTTTTTTACAACCTCTTCTCCAAAAATAGTTAATCCAGATGTATTTTCTATATGGTAGGCTCCCGTTCCTATTTCATTATTTGTATTCCATGTAAGTCCTATCATCCTTATTCCTTTTTCATATAACTTATATAAATTAGAAATATTTCCATTAAGACATGAAGCGTCTTCAATTGATAATATCATTCCTAGCTTTCTACTACACAAATTTTCATAATCTATTATTTCTTTCTTGCTTTGTATAATGCACATACTTTCAATATTATTTTCTTCTTCTCTTTTTATTGTACTAATAACATCTAAAGCATAATCAAATTTTGACCCTTTTACATATTCAGGATCAATATATACCGCGAAAACTTGTATGTATTTGTTATATTTTAAAGCATCTTTTAACTTAAATGCTATATTTTCACTATTTATACTTTCTCCTAAATACCATTTAGTAGCAGTATCTACATGTAAATCAAATATATTTAATTTTTCCATAAAAAACACCCATTACATTATATACTCGATCTAAGTATTTATGTAATAGGTGTTTATAATTGCACTATACATTTTTCATTTTATTTATGCATTCATATACTTCTTTCCATGTATTTAGTCTAATTGTATTTGCATTATCTATTCCTTTATTATGATCACCATTCATTATTATAACCTTAATATATTTAGATGTTGGAACTATATTAGATTCAAGGTCATCAACTAATACATCTATATTATTTTCTACGCAATATTTATCCTTACTAAAACAACTTGTTTTTAATATATCGAATTCTATATTATTTTTTTGTAATAATTTCTTTGTATCTTCATATATATTTTTAGACAAGTTTTCACTTCTTGAAGTAATTATATATATTTTATTTCCTTCTTCTTTTAATCTTTTTATATACTCACTTGCACCTTCTTTAGGCTTTACACGTTTTATAAAATGTATAACATAATCTTTTACAAATTTATCGCATTCTGCTTTACTCCATGATTTACATATAGTATATTGATCGTATCCTTTTTTGTTTATTTCGCAATTAATAGAATTTTCTTCATTAAATTTTTTAGCACTTATTCTTAATAGTTTTATAGTATCTGTAATTGTATTGTCTATATCTACCCCTATATTCATTTATTTCACTCTTTCTTTTATATCTAATAAAGATTTCTAAAACACTCTTAAAATATCGTTATATGTTACTACAATCGTAAGAAGTATAAGTAATCCAAACCCTAAGTATGAGATTATTGCTTCTGCTTTTAATGGTAATTTTTTTCTTGTTATAGCCTCTCCTAATACAATTACTATTTTTCCTCCATCAAGAGGTGGAAATGGCATTACATTTGCAACCCCTATTGCTAAACTTAATATTCCTATTAAATTAATATATTCAAGTATTCCATCTGTCTTAGAGACTACTTCGCTTATACCTACTATACCTGACATATCTGTAACTTTTACTTTTCCTTTAAATAGGTCTACATATGATCCCACAATTGTTGTTACGTTTATATATGCTTTATCAAAAGCATATACTATATTAGTTTTTACTTCTTCTGTTGATACAATTCCCAAATCAAAACTTTTCTTTGAATCTGGTATAAGTGTTTTTGTTATTACTTCACCATTTCTCTCAATTTCAAGAGTTAATTCTATACCGGCACTATCTGCTACAATTGATTGTACTTCTTTACCATCTTCAGTTATTTGTCCATTAATTGATAATATCTTATCTCCTGATTTTATATCTGCCTTTGTAGCCACTTTACCACTATCTACCATCTCAATTTCGTTTGTAACTTCATCTTCTGTTGTCTTAAACATAATTCCAATATATCCTATATCTTTTACTGCATTTTCTGTGGATACTGTATATTCTTTAGAATCTCTTTTATATGTTATTGTTGTTGTTTCACTATCTGTATATGATGTTTTAGTAAGATCCTGTGCTATATTTACTTTTTTACCATTTATACTTGTAATCACATCTCCTGGTAATATTCCAAGTTCATTTAATACAGAATCTGATTCAACTTCTGTTATTTTTGATGTATATGTTGGATATGTCATTGTTACTGATAAAAATATAACTATTGCAAGTAGTGCATTAAATGTAGCACCAGCAATTAAAATTATAACTTTCTGAAGTGTATTTTTTTTAACAAATGAATTTTCACTTTCTGATTCTCCATCTTCACCTTCTATTGAAACATATCCGCCAAGCGGTAACCACCTTAATGAATACATTGTTTCCTTAAATTTTTTTTGTACTATTTTAGGCCCAAATCCTATTGAAAATTCATTTACTTGTGTTTTAAATAATTTTGCAAATAGAAAATGTCCAAATTCATGTATTGTCGCAACAATACATAATGCTATTAATAATTTTACTATTGTTAATATAATTCCTATCAAAAGATCACCTTTTTACCTTCCTATATTATTACATGAAAATATATACTTTAAGAAAAATATATATTACAGGTGCAACAAAAAGCATACTATCAAATCTGTCTAGTATTCCACCATGCCCTGGTATTAAATTACCGAAGTCTTTTATTTTACAATATCTTTTTATAGCTGAACCAGCTAAATCCCCAAATTGTCCAGCAATTCCAGCTACAATTCCAGCAATTATCATATATATTATGTTTACATTTAAATCAAAATATGTGTTTGCTATAAATGTAAGTAGTATATATGATAGTATTACTCCAAATATTCCTCCTATAGAACCTTCAACTGTTTTTTTAGGACTAATATCTGGACACAATTTTCTTTTTCCAAATTTTGAACCGATAAAATAAGCAAAAGTATCAGAAGCAAAGGCACCCATAAATACATACCATATAAGTATTCTACTATGTTCCATCATAAGTATTAATTTTAAAAATGAGAACATAAAAGGAATATATAAAAGTGAAAATACTGTTATTGCAACATCTATTATACTTCTTTTTAGATTAGTTAATATAATATATGTGAATATTATTATTAACATAACCGGTAGCCCTATTTTTATAACTAATATTTTTTCAGTATCTGACAAAACTCCACCCATTGTAAATATAAGTAAACAACCTAGGTAACCAACCCATGATATTGGTTTATGCCCTACATTTTTAAATGCCTTGTTATATTCATATATACCCATTAATGATAATATTACAACTACTAATGTATCTACTATTGGCATATTTGCATATACTATAATTATAGTCAATAAAATAAATATTACTCCTGATATAACCCTCTTTTTCACTCAATCAACCCTTCTTCTATATTTCTATTATCTCTTTTTCTTTATTTGTAACTATTTGTTCAATATTTGCAACATATTTATCAGTTATTTTTTGTATTTTTTCTTCTATTGTCCTTAATTCATCTTCAGATATTTCAGATGCTTTTTGCTTTGCCTTTGCACTATCCATTGCATCTCTACGAACATTTCTTATAGCTACTTTTGAATCTTCTCCCATCTTTGAAACATCTTTACATATTTCTTTTCTTCTTTGTTCATTAAGTTCTGGAAAATTAAGTCTTATTGAACTCCCATCGTTTATTGGATTAATTCCAAGTTCAGCTTTTTGTATAGCTTTTTCAACAGATACTAATATACTTTTATCCCAAGGAGATATTAAAATTTGTCTTGCCTCTGGCACAGATATTGTACCAACTTGATTTATTGGTGTCATAGTACCATAATATTCCACCTCTACTTTATTAAGTATTGCTGGATTTGCTCTTCCCGCCCTTATTGTTGCAAGCTCTTCTACCAAATAACTTACGACTTTATCCATTTTTTCTTCAATAATGCTATAATCCATATATTTTTCCTCCCGTTTCTATTGTATAAAATATACACCTAATATTATACCGTATTTTTTTAAAAAAGCAAGCGAATTTTATATATTTTCAAAAATACAAAACATCCTAAAACGTATAAAATTCCACATTATACACAATATATTTGTGGTGATATAATGGAAATAACACATAAAATAAAATATATAAATGATTATCCAATTGTTACACTATATGTAAATTATCCTGATGAATATGAATTTGCATTAGATTTTAATACTTTTAAAAAAAATGTTGTCAGTGTTGCTTCAAATGTAAAAGAATATATAAAGAAAAATTTTGATAAAAACAAAACATTTGCCTTTGTTCTTGTTTTAAATGGACTAATAGTAGGTACTATTCTATCTACAGAAATTGATTCCAACCAACTAAATGCCTCTTCTAGTAGTGATACTCAACAAAACTATACAACTACTGAATTTTTAGATACAAACTTAAATGATAATGCTGATACCAGTGAAACTGAAAATATAGGTACAAATACAATAACAGAAGAAAAAAGTGAAGAAACAACTACAAATGAAATTAATGAAAGCGAACAAGCTACTCAATCTACTCAAGTTAATCAACCTAGTCAAAATACTAAAAATGTATCAAACTCAACAGCTTCACAAAGTACTACTTCCACAGAAAAGTCGCAAACTACAACGGTAACTTCAAATAGTTCTCAAAATACAAATACATCTTCAAATACCAGCACTGCCACAAACACTAGTAATTCTAAAACAGTAAATGTTAAATTATCAAGTGGTACAGTAGTTACCATGTCTTTAGAAGACTATGTTTATGGAGTAGTGGCTGGAGAAATGCCTGCTTCTTTTTCTCTTGAAGCCTTAAAAGCACAAGCCGTAGCTTCAAGGACATACGCTTTAAAAAAGCTATCTTCTTATTCAACATTATCAGCTACAACTACTGATCAAGTTTTCAAAACAGAATCCGAAATCAAAAGCCTTTGGGGTTCTTCATATAACATATATTCATCAAAAGTAAGAAGTGCAGTAGATGCCACTAGTGGTCAGTATCTTACATATAACGGTAAATATATTGAAGCATTATTTTTCTCTACTAGTAATGGTAAAACGGAAGATGCCGTATATGTATGGGGCAACTCTGTTCCATATCTTAAAAGTGTAGATAGCAAATGGGATGTTGGTATATCATCATATTCATCTACAAAATCATTTACTTATTCACAGTTATCCTCAAAATTAGGTGTAACAATAAACTCTAGTTCAAATATTAGTATAAATAGCAAAACAACTGGAGATAGGGTAAATTCTGTAACTTTTGCTTCTAAAACTTTTACTGGCGTAAAAGTGAGATCATTACTTGGTCTTAGATCTGCCGATTTTGATATATCAAAAACTTCAACTGGCGTTACTTTTACTTGTAGAGGATATGGCCATGGTGTTGGTATGAGTCAATATGGTGCAAATGGTATGGCTAAAGCAGGATATAGCTATGAGCAAATATTAAAGCATTACTATACAGGTGTGACATTAAATAAATAAAAACCTGGTATATTTCAACCAGGTTTCAAATGAAACTAACTATGAAGTCTATCAATACATAACATAATAATACCTCCATATTTTTAAAAAATTTTCCTAACCTTCTTTTTCACACTTTTGATTTGCTACAGTACAGGAAGTTTTGCATGCTGATTGACATGATGCCTGACAATTTCCACATCCTCCTGTTCTTGCAGTTTTTTTCAAATTTCCTTTACTTACCGTTTTTACATGTTTCATGTAAGTCAAACTCCTTTAATTAAATTTGTTGTTTTTATAACGCAAAAGTATTATATCATAATACTTAAAAGAAGTAAACACATACAGATACTTTTACGTGCTTACCTTTTCTATAATACTTTTATATTTATTTATTATCTCATCTACAATAAATTTTTTATCTGGCGGAACATATATTACTTCTAAAATTCTATCTTGGCTATATTCAAAATCAAAAAAATGTAAAATGATTTCAGATGTTTTTTTGTTATATGATATATTTTTTAATTTATAATCTGGTGTATTTAAAATTATAACTTTATTTGTACTAACTATATAATTATTCAAAAACATAACTGTTTTAAACGAAGTAGATGTTAAATCTAGGTTACGAATATTTGCATAATAGACATATACTGTCAATAATGTCATCTCAATAAACAAAAAATAATAATTATCAGTTATACTCCATAAAAAAAACAGTCTATTTAAAATAATAATTATAAGTACTATCAGTATACTTTTTATAATATCATCTTTTATATATCGTATATTTAATTTAGACCTTTGAGAAAGTTGTTCATAATTATATTCCCATTTTATAACATCATCTTCAGAACTAGATGATTTTATCACATCAGTATATGCGTAAAAACTCCTCTTTATGATCTGATACTTTTTTCAAAAAAAATACTATAAAAGCTAGTACGTTGATAACACCTAATGTTAATAACAATTTATATTCTATCTTATCTATAATATACACCAACATCACCTATATTAAAATTATATAGCATATACTTTTAGTTGTCAATAAATATATAAATAAATAATTTAATTTTACTTTTATAAAACAGATTAATAAATA
>CAZQJQ010000005.1:0-47448 GCA_964593045.1 uncultured Clostridiaceae bacterium | reverse complement strand
ACAACCGCTTTAGGTTTTTTACTTGTATTGTTTATTTTTCAATGTGCTTTGTCACATTCGTGACATGTACTTATTTTAGCACAAGCTAAGATATTTGTCAATAACTTTTTGCAAAAAAGATTATATTTCTACTAAAATTACATCTTCACCTATTTTTTTAATCTTAGTCCACGGAATAGTGACATTGTTCTTGCCTAAAAAATTATTAAAAATTTTGCCAGGTTGTGCTACAATAATTGCTTGAATCTCGCCGTTTTGAAAATCAGCTTGAACATCCACCACAAAACCTAATATCTTTCCATCAGTTATGCTTATAACTTCTTTTTGTTTAAAATCAATACCTTTTGACATAGCACTTATCACCAGTATATTATATGTAAAAGCACATATAGTATTACTACCATATGTGCTTTTATACTTTTATTTCTTAAAAACCAATTTTAAATAAATATTTGTTAGTTTTGTGACTCCTATTTTATTATATTCTCAATAATTTCACTAAACTTCATTGAATTCGAAGCTTTAAAATATATTGCAGTTCCTTTTTCTTCTTTTATTATATCTTCTATAGCTTCTTCTTTTGTTTTAAAATATTTAGCTTTATCTTTTAAATATTTTACTGCCTCTTTATATGTATTAACGCTCTGACTTCCTATTAATATGACTTTATCAAAGTTATATTCTTTAAACAGCATTCCTACTTTTTCATGCATAGTAGCAGAATATTCTCCTAGTTCTAACATATCTCCTAACACAACTACTTTTCTTTTATAATTAAGCTTTGAAAAAGTATCCAGTCCTGATTTTACAGAGTCATAACTTGAATTATATGCATCATCTATTATAGTAACTCCTTTTACTGAAGACTTTATTTCAAACCTTCTTAAAAAATTGCTATATTCTGAAATTCCTCTAACAATATCTTCTTTTTTAATATTATATATTTCTCCTACTTTTATTGCGACTAAAGAATTATATATATTATGTGTTCCAAGAGCATTAATTATAACTTTAGTAGTTTCACCATATATTGTAGTATCATATTCTACCTTATTATTAAAATACTGTATATTTGAACAATCATTTTTGCTATATTTGATTGTTTTTAAATCTTTTTTTTCACTCACATTTTCTAAATATTTATCATCTGAATTTAATATAACTATCTTTTCTTTTTGCATATTACTTGTAATTTTAAACTTTTCTTTTAGAATATTATCCTGCGTTTTAAAAAATTCAATATGAGATGTCCCTATATTTGTTATTACTGCAACATTTGGCTTTAAATATTTTGTAATTATGTCCATTTCACCAAAATTACTTATTCCAACTTCTAAAACACAAATATCTTGTCTTTCTATTTTAAGAAGCATAAGTGGAAGTCCTATATTGCTATTATAGTTTTTATACGTCACAAGAACATTATATTTTTTAGAAAGAACACTGGCTATCATTTGTCTGGTGCTAGTTTTTCCTACGCTCCCTGTTACTGCAATTATTGGAATATCAATATGTTTTTTTCTATTATATTCACCTATAGCCTCAAGAGATTTTAAAGTATCTTCTACTTCTATTATATTTATATCTTTATTTATTTTTATACTTTCCTTAATTATATTTTCTTTATCAATACATGTTGAAGTTATATAAAATCCTTTTATTTTATTTTTGACACAATCAAGTATAAACTTATGCCCATCATTTTTTTCTCCTATAATTGGAATATAGAAATCATCTTTTTCAGATTCTCTACTATCTATTTTAAATGTTTTAATAATATTCTCTTTATTTCCATTTATTAATTTACCATTAGAAGCAATTACAATTTCATTTATACTTAACATACTATCACCAAATGTATTCTACCATAATTACTGTATATTCTCAACACTTTTACCTATTTTAGTAAAATATTCATCTATTCCCTTTTTAAGTGCCAAAGCAATTTCATCTGTATTAGAAACAATCCAATCAGCATCTTTTATATTATCATGAAAAGCTATCTCAATTAAAGAAGAAGGTGCGTTAGTCTCACGCAATTCTCTTAACTCATTATCAATTTTTACCCCTCTACCTTTACTTTGATCATAATATATCTTCATAATATTATCATATAATGCATCCGCTAAAATTTCAGATTTTCCATCTTCTTTTGCAATAAAAACCTCTGGCCCTGTTGCAACAGTATTTCCCGCATTACTATGAATTGCTACATGTATATCAGGATTTAACTTGTTACTTTCTGCTACTATTTCTGATATGTCCATTTTTTCATTATTTCTATATACTATGTATTTGCCCGAATCCTCAAGTAACTTTTCTAGATTATCTGCTATTAAGTTCATTCTATACTCCTCAGTTCCATAATCATCCACACCCACGTTATTTTCTTGTGTTGATGGGCTCAAATATATTCTTTTTTTTTCCATATCTTCACCTTCTCATTTAAATTATATGAGATATATAAAAAAAAATAACAAACCTGGTATTTAACCAGGTCTATTTTTAAATTTTACCCATTTTCTTTTTTATTCTCTCTATTGCATTTTTCTCTATTCTAGATATTTGAGCTTGTGATACTCCTAACTCTTCAGCTAACTCTGTTTGCGTTTTATCTTGAAAATATCTTTTTTCAATTATATTTTTTTCTTTAGCTGATAATTTATCTAATATTTGACTAGTAGAGATACTGTCTATTATACTCTCTGCCTCATCTTTACTATCTTTTAATTGATCTACAACATAAATACAATCTCCTCCATCATTATATACTGCACTATATATAGACATTGGTTGAATCATACTATCTAAAGCAAGAATTACTTCTTCTCTGTCTTCTCCTGTTATTTTACATAGTTCATCAACAGTAGGTTCTTCATTTTTTTCGTTTACGTATTTTTCTTTCTCTTGGTATAGTCTATATGCTAAATCTCTCAAAGATCTCGTTACTCTAAAAGCACTATTATCCCTTAAAAACCTTTTTATTTCTCCTATTATCATTGGAACAGCATAAGTTGAAAACTGGACATTTTGCTTAATGTCAAAATTATCAATTGCTTTTATTAATCCAACAACTCCTATTTGAAATATATCATCTATACTTTCTCCTCTATTGTTAAATTTTTGTATAAGGCTCAATACAAGCCTTAAATTTGCCATTATAAACTCCTCTTTTAGTTCCTCTCCTCCTTCATTGTTTTTTATTCTTCTTAGCATTTCCATTTGCTTTTCATTGCTAAATTTAGGTAATTTAGAAGTATCTACTCCTTTTATCTCAACTTTAATATTCATATGTAACCTCCTATTTCCTTTTGTATATATTTTCATCACAAAATAGCAATTACATACGCATTATTTTAAAAAACTCTTTTTTAGATTGTTTATGACTTTTTTCTCTATTCTTGAAATATATGATTGAGATATCCCTAATTTATCTGCCACCTCTTTTTGAGTTAGTTCATTTGATCCATCAAATCCATATCTTAGTTGCATAATTAATCTATCTCTTTTGTTTAATTTGTTTATGGCAAAATATAACACTTTTTTATTATCGCTTTCTTCTATTGCTTTAAAAACGCTGTCATTTTCAGTACCTAGGATATCTGCTAACAATAAATCATTTCCTTCTCCATCAACATTTATTGGTTCATCTATAGAAACTTCTGTTTTTAGTTTATTGTTTTTCCTAAGATACATTAAAATTTCATTTTCTATACATCTTGATGCATACGTCGCAAGTTTTATATTTTTATCTAAATCATAGCTATTTATTCCTTTTATAAGTCCAATAGTTCCAATAGAAATTAAATCTTCTATATTCACACCTGAATTTTCAAATTTTTTAGCTATATATACAACCAGTCTCAAGTTTTTTTCAATAAGCCTATTCTTAGCCTCTGAATCTTTTTGCATTAACTTTAAAAGCAATTGTTGTTCCTCTTCATAAGAAAGTGGCGGAGGAAGTTTATCTGATCCCGCAATATATAGCAAAATATTGTCATCAGCTCCTAATTTTTGTAATATTTTTATATAAATTTCTTTTATTTTTATTAAATATCTCATAATTCTACCCCCTGTAAATTTTCTAAATATGTATTTAGACTTATTAAACTTTGAAAACTATTATCCGATGATAATTTTTCTTCTACAAAAATTACAGCAACTTTTTTAAGCAAAAAACAAGTATCTTTTTTTTGAATTAATACATTTTCTATAATATATCCGTTTTTTAAACTTTTTCCATTTGCTGTAGATATATTAACAGTTATTTTCTTTTTATCTTCTACATTTTCATCAATCCTTTCTTTTAAAGAATTTTCTATAACTAGAACATCTAACTCATTTATTCCATACTTTAAACTATTACCCGTATCCAGAAGTGCTTTAAACTCTACCTTTTTTCCTTTATTTAATATTGTTATGTTATAATATATTTGAGATTCTTTTAACTTTATTTTCCACAATTTCCACATATGTTTATTGTATAAGTAAGTAAATATAAAAGAAAAAAAATATACTCCGTACTTTGTAATTTCAGCAGAAATATTTAAATCAAAAAACAATGTTATAGCTATTATCAAACCAACATTAAAAGTATATATACCAATATAGTATATAAAAAATTTAAAATATTTTTTAAAATTATTAGGCAGGAAGGATATATAAATAGTTATAGCAACAATTAAAAATTTCAAAAAAATATTGTTTAAAAAACTTTCTTGAAAAAGAAAGATTATAGTCGTATAAAAAGCAGAAATAATTGAAGCAATAATTATATTTGTTTTTTTTATTTTATTCTTAGTAAATATACCAATTTCATAAAGTATTAAAATACAAAAAAATAGGTTTTCAATAAAAATATAATCTAAATATATTTCCAATTCTTTCACCACACATATTATATCTTTTTATATAAGTAAAAAATGTAGAAAAAAGCTTAATAACTAAAGTTTTCATCTTCAAAAAGCAAAAAAAAATACTAAGATACTTTTTGTATCTTAGTATTTCTACATATATTTATAATTATTTTAAGTTTCTTTTCAATTAATTTTAGTGTCTTACGAACTTATAGTATTAGGATATCACAATTTTAAAACTTATTGATCTTTATTTTTTCTTAAAAAAGGAGGTATATCTAAATCTATTTTATAATCATTAGCTGATTGACTAACATTTGTTCTTGAAGCGTTATTTAAAGAATTTTTAAGTGCTTCTCCTACAATATTATCTAATTTCATTTCTGTAAAAGGAGCTTTTCCAAATCCAGTTGCAATCACAGTTATAACAATTTCATCTGTTAAGTTTTCATCTATTACTGCACCAAATATAATATTTGCTTCAGGATCAACTGACTTTTGAACTAACTCTGCTGCTTCATTTATTTCTAATAATCCTAGATCTCTTCCACCAGTTACATTTATAAGTACTCCTCCTGCTCCTTCTATTGAAGTTTCAAGTAATGGACTATGTATAGCTTGTCTTGCAGCTTCTTGAGCTCTATGTTCTCCTGTTGCTCTACCTATACCCATATGTGCTATTCCAGAATTTAACATTATGGTTGTTACATCAGCAAAGTCTAAATTTATAAGTCCTGGTACAGTTATTAAATCAGAGATTCCTTGAACTCCTTGTCTTAATATATCATCTGCCATTTTAAAAGCTTCTGTTACAGAAGTTTGTTTTTCTACAACTTGCAATAATTTTTCGTTAGGAATTGTTATAAGAGTATCAACATTATGTTTTAGTTCGTCTATTCCCATATCTGCTTGTGACATTCTTCTTTTGCCTTCAAATGGAAATGGTTTTGTTACAACTGCTACAGTTAAAACTCCCATTTCTTTTGAGACTTCAGCAACAATAGGAGCTGCTCCTGTACCAGTTCCTCCTCCCATTCCTGCTGTTACAAAAACCATATCTGCTCCTTTTAGAGCCTCTGCAATTTCTGCTTTTGATTCATCAGCACTACATTTTCCTATTTCTGGATTTGCTCCAGCACCTTTTCCACGTGTAAGTTTTTCACCTATTTGAATTTTTTTTGATGCTTTCGATAACTCTAATGCTTGTTTATCTGTATTTATTGAGATAAACTCAATTCCTTTAAGCCCTGCATCAACCATTCTGTTTACTGCATTATTTCCTGCTCCGCCAACGCCAACAACTTTAATGCTTGCAACTCCTACTTGTTCCATTTCTTCCATTGAAAATTCCTCCTTAAATATTATTCATCTTTATCTTCTTTTTTTATTCTTTTGTATAAATTTCTGAATTTTTCTTTTGTATCTCTTAATTTTTCTTTTACTGTATCTTTAAATGTTGCTTCTGTTATTATTTCAACATCGCTATTCACATGTTTTCCTAAACCAAGTCCAGATATATATCTTACCATGCCATAAACAGTAGTATGCTGTGGCTTTATAACATTTATAAGTTTTGGACTACATATTCTTACTTGATTTATCTTCAGTGTTAACATTGCAAGTTCTTCTGCTCCTACTATATTGCTAAGACCTTGTCCCGTTATAACCATACACTCTATTTTGTTTTTTAATTTGTTTTCTTCTAATAGCTTATATATAATTTGATAAACTTCATTTACTCTTGCTTGTATTACTTCTACAACATCACTACATTTTATAATATCTTTATCTTCTTGTGCCATTGTTGATGTTAACTTTATTTCATGATTATTATTTATCATAGCTGGTATTGCTAAATTATACTGTCTTTTTAATTTTTCTGCTTCTTCTATACCTATATCAAAAGTTATTGCAATATCATTTGATATATGATCTCCCCCTACAGGAATTGTAGTATAGTACTCTAATTCACCTTTTTTGTAGATAGAAACATCTGTATGACCTGCTCCCATATCAACTAGTAAAACGCCTAAATCTTTTTCTTCTGGCATTAAAACTATGTTTGATGTTGCAAGTGTTTCTATTATAAGACCATCTAACTCTAAATTAGCATATTGTAATGTTTTTATAACCTCATTTATATATGTTCCTCTTGCAATCACAACATCCATTTTACAAGAAAACTTTTTACAAAATGCTCCTATTGGTTCCTCTTTATATGGCCTATCATTTACACTATACTCATATGGTATCATGTCAATTATTTGTTCATCTTTATCTAAATTTGTAGACATTTGAACTGCTGAAAATAAATTTTGTATATCTTTAACCGAAAGTCCATCATCTGGATTTTCTACAGTTGCTTCCATAACAACTTTTTCTATCTTGACATTCATTCCTTTTATATTTACATATGCCGAATTAATTGAAAGTCCAGATATCTCTTCTGCATTCTCTATTGATTTTCTAATAGATAATGCTACATTTTGAGGATCTACTATTTGACCTTTTTTAATCCCATAATTTTTAGAAAGTCCATATCCTATAACTTCTATTTCACTAAATTTGTTGACTTGTCCCACAACGCAGCTTACCTTAGAAACTCCTAGATCTAAACCTACGATTATATCTCCTATTGCCACTTACTGTACACCCCCAAATCTAAAACTATATATATAATACTATTATTTTGATAAAAAATCAAGTATTTTTATCAAAAAGTGTAATGTTTTTGAAACATTTTTGCAACAATTATCTAATCAACAATTTTACTCATTATATCATCCATACAAAAACATGTATTCTGAGAGTATTTTAATATTAGTAAATATATAGAAAATATAAGCATTGTAGGTGTTTTAAAAAACATAATTTGAACTGCTGAAATACTAAAAATTGCAAATAAGAAAAAACAAGAAATAACATCCATTATTTTTCTTTTATTTTTTATATTAAAAATAGCAAAAATTTCTTTTAATATCTTGTATCCATCTAAAGGGAAAATAGGAAAAAAATTTAAAATTGCCAAAAATATATTTATTTCAAAAATCATTGGTACTTTATTAAAAATATATGCAAGTAATAGATTAGAACAAGGACCTGCTAAATAAATAACAATATTTTTTGTTTTTTCCTTTGTTTTATTATTGTTATATTCACTTTTAAAAGAAACACAAACACCAGCAAGCATAAATCTTAAAGTATCAATTTTTTTACCTAAAATTGCTGCAACAAACATATGAGATAATTCATGAAAAAAAATAAACATATAACACATGTAGAAAGCTTCAAGTAATTTTAAAACTGTAGGTGAGAAAAAAGTAACAAAAACAACAAGAACAAATAACCACTCAAAATCAAAATTTAATAAACTTGTTCTTATTTTCATCACTCTCTCCTAATAAATTCCTAATTTCTCTGGATCTACAGGCTTGTTATTATACTTTACTTCAAAATGAAGATGTGACCCTGTTGAGTATCCTGTACTTCCCATAAGCCCTATTATTTGTCCCTGACTTACAGTATCTCCCTCTTTTACATTTATCTGACTTAAATGTCCATATCTAAAAATTACAGAATCAATTTCAATTTCAATTTTCATTCCATAGTACTTATTATCTTCCTCAACTACAACAACTTTACCATCGGTAGCAGACTTAATCTCCGTCCCTATTTTATTTGCTATATCAATCCCTGTATGATATGAGTCTACATCTTCAAATATTGCTTGTCGTATTCCATATCTTGAAGTTATTGTACCTTGAACAGGTTGTATTATAGAGATATTTTTGCTTTTTATAGCAGTTACTTCACTACTTTCTTCCGTTTCTTCACTTTCTTCTTTTTTTAATTCTAACTCTTCTTGCTCATTTACGGGTTCAGCACCACCCATTCCTGTATATTCTTCAACCTTATCATTTGTTTGTTCTGCAATAATAGCTTCACTTTCAGTCTCACGTTCTGCAACAGAACCTTTATCATTGATATTTATACTAGTTATAACAGTTATAACTTTTTCTTTTAAAGATGAATTTAATATATATGGTTTTACTTTACTTACGTATTTTTCCTGAACAAAAGTTGCTATTTTTGTAGGAATAACATAATTTAACTTTGAATACATTACCTTGCTGTTTTCCTCAACATTTTCTAAAAACTCAGACTTCGTTATATTTTTGTTATATTCATTATATAAATTAGATAGATATATGTTCTGCTTTACAGTTTCTGCAAATAACAATTTTGCTAAAACAACAGAAAAAATAATTATTGAACAAATAAACAATTTAATTATAAGTTTTGTTTTAAAATTAAATATTTTTTTACCTTTTTTTGAACTTATATTTTCTTTTATTCTTTTGTGCGATTTTGAAATATTATTATAATCAAGATTTGAAAAATCATCTAAAAAACTTGTATTTACTTTTTTTTGTATATTAGAAACATCAAAAAAATTTAAATCATCGTTTTGAATCTCTCTTAAGTAACTTTTTCTTAGCCTCCTGGCTGAAACATAATTATCCATATGTACCTCCAAAAAAATACCATAGTATATACTTGTACAGTATATATTACAGTATATTTATCTTTGGATACTTTATGATTAATTAGAGGTTATTTCTCCTTTTAAATACCATAAACAATTTTCTATTATCCTAACATTAACAAAATTTCCTATTTGTTCTTTACTTGATTTAAAATTTACAATTTTATTTGTATTTGTTCTTCCAGTATAATATTCACTATTTGTTCTACTTTTTCCTTCTACAAGTATTTTAACAATTTTCCCTATCATTTCATCGTTATTTTTATATAATATTTGTTCATGAAGATTTTTTAACTTTTCAAGCCTTTCTACCTTAACCTTATTTTTTGTATTATCTTCCATAAGTTCTGCTTTAGTTCCTTTTCTTTTAGAATATATAAACATAAAAATTTGATCATATTCTACTCTTCTAACAACATCTAGTGTGTCTTCAAAATCTTCTTCTGTTTCTGTTGGAAAACCTACAATTATATCAGTTGTAAAGGATACTCCTTCAATTTTCTCTTTTATTTTCTTTGCAAGATTTAAATATTCATCTTTTGTATACTTTCTATTCATTTTCTTTAAAATAGCCGTACTTCCTGATTGTAAAGGAAGATGAATTTGTTTAGAAATTTTTGAAGACTTGGAAATGACATCAATTAAATCATCAGAAAAATCTTTTGGGTGTGGCGACATAAAACGAATAATTTCAATACCATCTACTTTTTCAACTTTCTTAAGTAATTTTGCAAAGCTCTCACCATTATTTAAATCTTTTCCATATGAATTTACATTCTGACCAAGTAATGTTATTTCTTTATACCCTCTCTTTGCTAAATTTTGTATATCATTTAAAATATCCTCTTCTGCTCTACTTCTTTCTCTTCCTCTTACATATGGAACTATACAATATGTACAAAAATTATTACAACCATAGATAATACTAACAGAAGCTTTTTTATCATCAGTATAGATGATAGGAAGGTCTTCTACAATATCTTCATTGATACTTTGATATTCCAGACTCTTTACTTTGTTTATTATAACATTATAGATTTTTTGAGGGAAACTATCAATATTTGAAGTACCTAAAATAATATCTACATATCTATATGATTTTTTTATTTTATCAATAATATGTTGCTGTTGAGTCATACATCCAACAACAGCTATGTAAACATTGTTATTTTCTTGCTTTTTCTTCTTAAAAAAACCAAGTCTTCCAAAAAGAGTATTTTCAGCATTTTCTCTTATACAACAAGTATTAAAAAGAATAAAATTTGCATCTGATTCTTCAGTAGCTCTTTTAAACCCCATTGCCTCTAATATTCCTCTATATTTTGCAGAATCATTCTCATTTAACGCACAACCCATTGTATTTATTGCATAAGTTAAATTATTTTCTTTAATATATTTCTTAACTGTTTCATTATAACTATTTTTAAATCTCATTTTTTTCACCTTACATATTATATCAAAATCAAATATAGTTAGCAATAGTAAAAAAAGCAAAAAATAATGTATAATAACAAAATTATAGCTATTATACATTAAAACATAAATTTAAAAATCGGTTTCCATATCAAATTCTTTCAACAACAATACCCTAATCTCTCCTGATTAAGATAATTATATTTTAACATTTATTATTCTAGTTAGCAAGATTTATTAATCAAATTAAAGTGTTTCCTTTTAAATTATTATATTTTTTAAGCATATTTCCGTATGCTCTTTTAGTATGCCTATTAAAATAGACATACTAAAATTTTACTTGATTTCAAAAATCGATAATTCCTATATTATTTAAAAAAGAGCAGACTTTTATAAAGCCTGCCCTTATTTTTTAAAAATTTTCATTAAGATACTCTTCGTATATTATCAGTATCTCTTTTTTTTCATAAAAATCCTTTCTAATTGGTTTAACTGAGCTCTTCTTTCTTTTTTTTGCATTTCTTCTTTCTTCTCTCATCATGTTTTTTTTATTAGCTTTTTTTCTTTGTATCCGCTTTTTCTGTTTTATTTTTTTCCTTTCAAAAAGAAAGTCCCTCTCCTCTCTTAACATTTTGTCAATTTCACGATCCATCTTCTCTTCAATTTTTAGCATGATATTATCCATACTAAAACCTCCTCAAAATTTTTTTGAACATTATAAAAACATGTATATATTATATCACGTTTTATGTAAACCGTCAATAGTTTTAAAAAAAACAGGTCTCTTTTATAGAGACCCATTAAAAATTAATGTACCAAGAATTAAAATTACCATGCCTAGACTAAAATCTGTACAGGCTTCAATATCTTCTTGCTCATCTGTTGCTTTTCTTGCTTTTGTAATTCCCATAATCATAGTTATAATTCCAATTGGAATTGAAAATGTAAATATTACAATGCAAGAAATAATAAATAAGATCGAAACGGTTGAATAAACCACTGCTGTTTTCATAAAAAGCACCTCTTTTTTGATCTAGTTACTGTCCGTTCGTTTGACTTTACTTCTTATTAAATAGTAAAACTATTTGTATTGTTTTATTTTTATCATATATTTTTTAATAAATCAATAGTTGTGTTATAATTTTATGTTTTTTTACAAAAAAAAATAGGTAAAAACCTATCTTTTTTTAAGCTCTTTCCATATATTCGCCAGTTCTTGTATCTATCCTTATTTTATCTCCTATTTCTACAAATATAGGTACGTTAAATGTTGCTCCTGTTTCAACTGTTGCTGGTTTTGTAGTTCCTGTAGCGGTTGCTCCTTTTACTCCTGGTTCTGTATATGTTATTTCAAGTTCTACAAATGTAGGAGGTTCTACTCCAAAAACATTTCCTTTATATGATAATACTTTAACATTCATATTATCTTTTAAATATGGTAATGTTTCTTCTATTTGTTTTTTTGTAAGTTCAACTTGTTCATATGTTGTTGTATCCATAAAAGTATAATTTTCACCATCATTATATAGGTATTGCATTTCTTGTATTGTTACTTGTGCTTCTTCTACCTTTTCTGATGGATTAAATGTTTTTTCTAATGAATTTCCTGTTATAACATTTTTAAGTTTTGTTCTTACAAATGCTGCACCTTTTCCTGGTTTTACATGTTGAAATTCTACTACTCTATATACAGAGCCTTCCATTTCAAATGTAACACCATTTCTAAAATCTCCTGCTAATATCATAAAATACCCCCAAATTATGCATTTTTAACTTTTTCTACTAAGCTTGCAAATCCTTTGCTATCATTTACAGCCATTTCAGCTAACATTTTTCTATTTATATTTATATTGTTTTTCTTAAGTCCTGACATAAATTTACTATATGATAGACCATTCATTCTTGTAGCAGCATTAATTCTAGCTATCCATAATTTTCTAAAATCTCTCTTTTTTAATCTTCTTCCAACATATGCATAATTTAAAGATTTCATAACAGCTTGATTTGCCATTCTAAATCTTATAGATTTTGCACCAAAATATCCACTTGCTCTTTTAAGAACTTTTTTATGTCTTGCTCTTGTTGTAACAGCTCCTTTTACTCTTGCCATTTTATTTTCCTCCTTTTTATACTAACTATATGGTAATAATTTTTTTACTGCATTCTTATTTGCATTATCTACATAAGATGCTTGTTTTAATGACATTTTTCTTTTTGAACTCTTTCCTGTTAATTTATGAGCTCTATTTGCCACTGTTTTTTTAACTTTACCAGATTTTGTAACTGATAATCTTTTTTTTGCTGAACTATGTGTTTTTATTTTTGGCATAACTACATCCTCCTTATTTTCTTTTTATTTTTGCTTAGGTGCTAAAAACATTACTAGATTTTTTCCTTCTAATTTAGCATCTTTGTCAATTTGGCAATTTTCAATCATATCTTTAAATGAAAGCATAATTTCTTTTCCTTGATTTATAAAATTAAGTTGTCTTCCTCTAAATTTCATGGAAACTTTAACTTTATCTCCTGAATCTAAAAATTTAATAGCATTTTTTGCTTTTACTTCCATATCATGTTTGTCAATTGTAGGAGATAATCTTATTTCTTTTATTTCTACTACTTTTTGATTTTTTTTAGCTTCTTTTGCTTTTTTAGCCATTTCAAACTTATATTTGCTATAATCCATTAATTTACATACAGGAACCTCACCATTAGGAGCTACTAATACTAGATCTACTCCTTTGTCATCAGCTAATTGTTGTGCTTTTTCTGAAGACATTACTCCATATTTTTCTCCTTCTTCAGATATTACTTGAACCTTGTCAAATTTAATTTGCCCATTTATTAAAAAATCTTGTTTTATATTAAACACCTCCAAAAATATATACAAAAAAGATTGTTTACTTTTAAGTAGACAATCTCCTCATAAAAACAAAATATACAATTACATATATATAGTAATATATTATTTTATTTTAACCTTATCAAGACAAAACCCATAAGGTGAGAAGACTTCCTCTGCTTATGAGCATATTATACTTTAAATTTGTTTGTTTGTCAATAGATATATATAAATTAACATGGCAAATACATAAAAAAAACAATAACCACCGGTTAATTTTTTGTTATTTAATATATTATAAAACAAATTTATCTTATATTAAAAAAAGTCTTTAACTCCAAGGAGTTTACCTAAAAGTTTATCAGATACAACATAAAAAAGCCAGATTTAAATCAAATCTTGGCTTTTTATGTTGTACAGTAATCGTTTTTATATATTCTAAAGTAAATTTTTGTTTTTATAATATTACTTTAACTTTTTTGGTTATACATATTAAAACCGTTATTTTAAATACTCTGTTTTATATGAAAAATAATAGTACGAACCTATGCTTGCAAAATATATAATTCCTACAATAAATATTGGGAATATACCTATATCAAAGAAAACCCCTGCTATAATTACTATTACCATTAATACGCTTACTTTGTTTATATAATATATGGTCAGCAATAATTGTAAGTAATAGCCCTCCTATTATCATCCCATGAGCAAAAGTTTTAGATATTATTTCTACTACTGTACTAATTTTAATATTTTCTAATACTAAAATCTCTGAAAAATTTAGCCAAGACATCATAAAGCCAATTATTGCTCCTATACCAAAATAAAGTAGTAATGTTTTTAAATACTTTTTAATAGATTTTTTATTCATTTTATTCCTACTCATAGGTAAAAATATCTTCTACTTTTACTTTAAAAATTTTTGATATTTTTATATCAAGTGTTACAGAAGGATAATAATCTCCCCTTTCAATTAAACTAATTGTTTGTCTTGATACGCCTACAAGTTTACCAAAATCTTGTTGATTTATATTTATTTTTGTTCTATATTCTTTTAAATTATTTTGCTTTGTTTGTCAACTACTAAAAATATTTTTACATTCCTCCATCTACTATTATTACTTCATTATTAATATAATTTGCATCATCTGAAGCCAAAAATACCGCTAGTTTTGCAACATCTTCTGGTTTTCCAATTCTTTTTAAATATATTTTTTCTTTTTCTTTCTTATAGAAATCTTCTCCTAAATTATTGTTTAAATCCGTATCTATCCAACCAGGAGCAATTGCATTTACTCGTATAAAAGGTTGAAATTGCATAGCAAAGTCATGTGTTAAAGAAATAACTGCTGCTTTTGATGCATTATAGTCAATACTTTGAGGATCACTATATTTATATCCGCTTGTTGAAGATATATTTATTATAACGCCTGTTTTTTTATCCATCATGTGTTTTGAAACATATTTTGTAACTAAAAACAGCCCATAAACATTTACTTCAAATGTATTTTTAAAATCTTCTAATTTTCTTTGTTCAAAAGGTTTATCTATTTCAACACCTGCATTATTTACAAGTACATCTATTTTTTCAAATTTATTAATTATTAAATCAATCATATTTTTTACTTGATCTTCTTTTGAAATATCTGCTTTTATTAAAAGAGTTTCAATGTTATATTCTTTTAGAATATTTTCTTCTAATTTTTTTGCCTCTCTTTCGTTTTTATTATAGTTAATAACAACACTATATCCTTTTTTTGCAAACTCTGTTACACATGATTTTCCAATTCCCCTACTTGATCCTGTTACTAAAACTATTTTTTTTTCATTTTTTATTTTTCCCATAAAACACACCTTTTTAAAATACAAGGCTTTTAATACTATAATCGTATAAAAAAGCCTTGTTTTATTATATATTTTTTTTTATTATTTTTTATCGACATTAAACTATCTTTAAAAAATTATATATCTAGATTTGTTACATATTTTGCATTTTGTTCAATAAACTCTCTTCTTGGTTCTACATTTTCTCCCATAAGAATAGTAAATGTTCTATCTGCTGCCGCTGCATCTTCTAATTCTACTTTTAAAATAGTTCTAGTTTCTGGATTCATTGTTGTCTCCCATAATTGTTCTGAATTCATTTCACCAAGACCTTTATATCTTTGCATATTTAATGATTCTCTTTTTATTCCTTGTTCTTCTAATTCTTTTAATTTTTTTTCTAATTCTGCTTCATTAAAACAATATATATCCTTCATTCCTTTTTTAGAAAGTTTAAATAAAGGTGGCTGTGCTATGTATATATTGCCATTTTCTACTAATGGTCTCATGTATCTAAAGAAGAATGTTAATAATAATGTTCTTATATGAGCTCCATCTACATCGGCATCTGCCATTAATATAATTTTATGATATCTTAATTTTTCAATATTAAAATCATTTCCTATTCCTGCTCCAAGTGCAATTATTACTGGAGAAAGTTTATCATTGTTATATATTTTATCTGCTCTTGTTTTTTCTACATTTATCATTTTTCCCCAAAGAGGTAATATTGCTTGATGTCTTCTATCTCTTCCTTGTTTTGCACTACCACCCGCAGAATCTCCCTCAACTAAATATATTTCGCATTTACTTGCATCTTTTTCTTGACAGTCAGCAAGCTTTCCAGGTAATGTAGTTGATTCTAATGCGGATTTTCTTCTAACTAATTCTCTTGCTTTTCTTGCAGCTTCTCTTGCTCTTGAAGCAGAGATTGTTTTTTCAAGAATTGATTTTGCAACAGCTGGATTTTCTTCTAAAAATGTAGCAACTTTATCAATCATAACGCTATTTACAATAGACATTACATTACTATTTCCTAATTTTGTTTTTGTTTGTCCTTCAAATTGAGGATCCATTACCCTTACACTTACTATTGCTGTTATTCCTTCTCTTACATCTTCTCCTTGCAAATTTGAATCTTTATCTTTTAAAATATTAAATCTTCTTGCATAATCATTAAATATTTTTGTAAGTCCTCTTTTAAATCCATCAACATGAGTTCCACCTTCAATTGTATTAATATTATTTACAAAAGAAAATATGTTTTCTGAATAAGCAGTAGTATATTGAAAAGCAACTTCTACTTCAACATCATCTTGTGTTGTATCAAAATATATTATTTGTTTATGAACAGGTTCTTTATTTTTATTTAAATATTCTACAAAAGAAATTATTCCACCTTCATAATGATACTCTCTTTTAACAGATTCTTCTTCTCTTTTATCTTCTAATGTGATTTTCAAACCTTTATTTAAAAATGCCATTTCTCTAAATCTTTGTGCAAGAGTTTCTGCATTAAATTCTATTGTTTCAAAAATTTCAGAATCTGGTTTAAATATAACTTTTGTTCCTCTTTTATTACTATCTCCTATTTTATGAAGTTTTTCTGTAACTTTACCTCTTTCAAAGCTAATAGAATAAAGCCCATCACCATTTGAAACTTCTGAAGTAAGAGATTCAGATAAAGCGTTAACAACTGATGCTCCAACACCATGAAGTCCACCGGATACTTTATATCCTCCTCCACCAAATTTTCCACCTGCATGAAGTACTGTATATACAACTTCTATTGCTGGAATTCCCATTTTTGGATGTTTTCCAAGAGGTATTCCTCTTCCATTATCTTGTACTGTAATAACATTCCCTGGTAGAATTTCTATATTTATTTCATTACAAAATCCTGCTAATGCTTCATCTACACTATTATCTACTATTTCATAAACTAAGTGATGTAATCCTCTTTCTGAAACACTTCCTATGTACATACCTGGTCTTTTTCTTACTGCCTCTAAGCCTTCTAATACTTGTATTTGGTTTTCATCATAATTTGCCACTTTCTTACCCTCTTTCTTTTTAATATGTCATATTATTTATATCATATTTTATATATTATTTTCAAGTCTACCATTTAAAACTTTTAAAATTTTTATATTTTCTATGCTTTTTAAAAAGTTCATATCTGTTGTTGTTATAACACTTTGATACTTTTTTATATACTCTAAAAGAAATGTTATTCTTTTTGAATCTAATTCAGACATTATATCATCTAATAACAATATAGGAGTCTGTTTTATTTCCTCTTTTAGCAATTCAAAGTTTGAAAGTTCTAATGTTAAAAGAGATGTTCTACACTGACCTTGAGAACCATATTTATTTACTTCTTTATTATTTATATATATATATATATCATCTTTTTGAATACCTTTTACCGACATTTTTCTAATTATATCTATTTTTAAATATTCATCTAGTATTTTTTTAATTTCAGATTTTTCTTTATTTAAAAAATCTGAAATATACTCAATATTTATATCTTCTTTTTCTTCTGTTATACTTTTTTGTATGTTTTTTGCATAAAAAAGTAATTTATTAACAATATTTTTTCTGTATTCTACTATGAATTTTATATAATCACTCATTTTTTCATGTAAAACTTCAATATAATCAAAATCAATTTCATTTTTATTATTTTTCAAAATATTATTTTTTAATTTTAAACATTTTAAATACTCTTGAAGAGAAATATAATATTTCTTTGATAGTTGACAACATATTGAATCAATAAATTTTCTTCTTTTTTGTGGAGATCCTTTTATAATATCAAGTGAATCTGGAGAAAAAATAACTATTGGAATTTTTCCAACATGGTCTTGTATTTTTTTTATTGTTACTCCTTCTTCTTTTATTCTTTTTCTTCCTATATTATCTATATATACCTCTATATTTTTATCTGATTTTTCTAATTCATCATATATTTCTAGTTCTACTTTTAAAAATTCTTTATTGAAATTTATAACTTCAACATCTTTACTTGTTCTATATGATTTACCAAAAGCATTCATATATATAGCTTCTATTATATTTGTCTTTCCTTGTGCATTATCTCCTAAAAAAAGATTTATACCATTTATTAAACTAATATTTTCTTCTTCATAATTTCTAAAATTAGTAATTTTTAATTTTTTTAAATACATTTCTTTTTTTCCTTTATTAATCTTGCTTTAGCTTTATAGGAAGCACTATATACATATATTCAAATCCATTTATTGGTTTTATTAAAGCAGGTGAAATACTAGAATTAAAATCAATATATATTTCATCATCTTCTATTACTTTTAATGCATCTATTATATATCTTGGATTAAATCCTATATCTAACTCTTTTCCTTCTACAACTGCAGAAATAATTTCTTTTGCATCTCCTGTTTGACTTATACAACTAAGAGTTAATCCTTCTAAATTAATTGACATTTTAACTGGAGCTTTTTTATCTTTTTCTGTATTTTCTTTTGCAAAAAGAGCTACTCTTTCAAAAGAATCTAAAATATTTTTTGTTTTTACTTTTATTCTTGTTTCTCTATTTTCTGGTATAATATTATTATAGTTTAGAAACTCACCTTCTATTATTCTACTTATAATTAAACTGTTTTGAATTTCAAAAATTGCTTGATTTTTATTTACTCCTATTTTAACAATTTCATTTTCTTGATCTGTTAATATTTTTAATAACTCTGATAAAACTTTTCCTGGTATTATTGCTTTAAAATCTTTTATATTTTTATTTGATTCATATTTTTTTATAGCAAGTCTGAAACCATCAATTGCTACAAGTGATATAATATTATTTTCTACTTTAAGTAAAGCTCCTGTATATACTGGTCTTGTTTCATCTACACTTACAGCAAATAATGTTTTTCTTATCATATCTTTTATTATTTTTTGATCAATTTCTATATTATTATCAACAGATAACACAGGTAATTTTGGATATTCATCTGGATTCATTACAGTTAACTTAAATAATCCGTTTGTTGAATCTATTTTAAAAATATTTTCATCTGCTTCAATTAATAACATAGTAGTCTCTAATTTACGTACTATTTCATTTAACATTTTTATATCAACAACTGTTTTTCCTTCTTCTATTACATCACATTTTAAAATATGTTCACATCCAATTTCTAGATCGTTTGTTGTTAATTTTAATTTATTATCATATGCTTCTATTAATACACCTTCTAATATAGGCATTGTAGTTCTAGATCCAGATGTTTTAAAAACAATATTAAGACCATTTATTAAATCCTGAGTTTTACATTCTATTTTCATATTCTTTTCTCCTTTTTTCACATTTTCAACATGCTTACATATATATATTATTAATATTTAGTAGTAGTAGTAGTAGGTATTGTGGATACTGTGGAAAACATACTGTATCACAGATAAATACTAATAAAATTAGTGTGTATAACTCTGTGGAAAACTAGTAAAATTTATCCACAGAACATACATTTGTTGTGTATAACTATTACAAAATTAAATTATACACAGTTTGTCCACAACATTATCCACAACAAAAAGTGGATAACTTTTTTAATGTAACTTTATTGAAATATCATTGTAATAAATTTGAAATATTATTCTTTAGTCTGCTATAGATAAGCTTTTTTTAATATCTTCTATTAAATCTCTTGTTTCTGTATTATTGTTATATTCTTCTTTTATCTTTGAATAAGCATGTAATACTGTTGAATGATCTCTTCCTCCAAAATCTTTTCCTATGTTTGGAAAAGACATGTTAGCTACTTCTCTACATAAAAACATAGCTATTTGTCTAGGAAAAGCTATACTGTTTGATTTTTTTGAACTTACCATATCTGATACTTTTATATTAAAAAACTTAGAAACAACTTGCATTATCAGTTTACTAGTTAATACTTTTGTATTTTTTACTAAAATAGATTCAATAGTGTTTTCTACTACAGAGTCAGTTAAGTCATTATTTGTAAAAGAAGTATATGCAACTAATTTATTAAATACTCCTTCTAATTCACGTATATTAGATTTTACTCTAGTAGCTATTTTAATAAGGATATCATCGTTTATAATATATCTTTCGTTTTGAGCTTTCTTTCTAAGAATAGCAAGACGCGTTTCATAATCAGGAGTTTGAATATCAACAGAAAGACCCATATCAAATCTTGTTTTTAATCTATCTTCTAACATATCAATTTCTTTTGGTGGCTTTTCAGAAGTAAGAACAATTTGTTTTCCACTTTCAAATAAAGTGTTAAAAGTGTGAAAGAATTCTTCTTGACACTTTTCTTTTCCTGCTAAAAATTGAATATCATCTATTAATAATAAATCTATATTTCTATATTTTTTTCTAAATGCTTCATTTTTATTATTCATTATAGCAGAAACTAGTTCATTTGCAAATAATTCTCCTGTTGCATACATAATTTTGATGTTTTGATTTTTTTGCAACAGTGCATTTCCAATAGCTTGCATTAAATGTGTTTTTCCTAGCCCTACTCCCCCATATATAAACAAAGGGTTGTATTTTGTACCTGGATTTTCATATACTGCATATGCTGCAGCATGTGCAAACCTATTATTTGAACCAATTATAAAGTTTTCAAAAGTATATTTTGAATTAAGATTAACAATATCTTTTGTTTCTTTAATTTCGTTATTATTGTTTTTTATAATATCACACGATAAATTTTTTTCATTTGTTTTATTAAGGTTTTCCGTAGTATATGATATATTGCAGTTATTAATAGAGATCTCTTCTTCTTCTGTAGAAGTTTCTGGTATTATTTCTTTTGCTTCAAAAGTTATATAATATGATTTTTTTGTTAAAAAAGATAATGTATTTTGAATTAGATCAAGATATCTTTTTTTACAAATATCAATATGATAATTTGAAGGTGAAAGAAAACATAAAGTGTTTTCATCTACAAGTCTTGGAACCATTACTTCTACATATGTTTTATAACCTACAGGAGAAATCTCAGACTTAAGTATTTCTAAGGCTTGAGACCATATACTCATAAAGTTTTCTTCCATAAAACCACCTTTCTTAAAACACATGTTTTATACAAGTTATCCACAGGGTTATCCACATATGTGGATAACTTTTCGACATAATAAGTAAAACAAGAAAATTATTTTACATAATGAATGTGGATATTTTTAAATATATTTAAATTTGTCAAAAATTTTATATAAGTAACTATATCATGAATTTGTTAATTTTTCAATAGATTTGTATATAATTGTCACAAAAAAAACAAAATAAAACAACTGTTTTTTATTACAATTTCGCAAAATTTTATGAACAGATAAGTATTCTTTTACGAATATAATAATATAAACAATTTAAGAAAAAAAGGTTGACAAAAATCCAAATATACTGTATAATAATTCTACTTTGATTAACTTGCTAACATGAACAAAAAAAAATTATAAAAAAGTTAGCTAAAAAAAATTGAAAAAGTATATAAAAAACCGTATAAAATCAGGAGGTGTATTACGTGAAAAGAACATATCAACCAAAAAAAATACAAAGAGAAAAAGTACATGGATTTAGAAAAAGAATGAAAACTGCAAGCGGAAGAGAAATATTAAGACGTAGAAGAGCTAAAGGCAGAAAAGTATTAAGTGCATAAAATTTTGAAGTGGGTATGTGTATTTTCATACCCACTTGAGTTTTATATACACGATATACAAAATATACAAAAGGTGATATAATTGAAATATACAATAAGTTTAAAAAAAAACAATTCATTTAAATATATATTAAAAAAAGGTAAATATGTAATATCAAAAAATTTAGTTATTTACGTTATTCCAAACAAAAACAAAAAAGAAAATATACTTGGAATATGTGTAAATAAAAAACATGGAATAAGCGTACATAGAAATAAAATGAAAAGATGGGTAAGAGAAGTATATAAAAATGAAGAAGAAAAAATAAAAAAAGGATACAGTATTGTTATATTATATAAAAAAGGGATAACAATAAATGAATTAGATTATATGAAAGTATATAAAGATATTACTTTTTGTTTTGAAAGGCTTGATCTATATGAAAAATAGCATATTACATAATGTTATATTAATACCTAGAAAAATAGAAATATTTTTAATTTCTGGATATCAAAAACACATTTCTCCAGGTTTAGGAAAAAGGTGTATATATTATCCAACTTGTTCTGAATATACAAGACAAGCAGTTGACAAATATGGTATAATTAAAGGAAATTGGCTAGGTTTAAAAAGAATATTAAAATGTAATCCATTTTCAAAAGGTGGAGTGGATTATTTAAAATAGAATGGAGGATATATGATAGCAACAATAGCAACTTTTTTTGGAGCAATAATTAGATTTATTTATCATATTTTAGGCAATAATTATGCTCTTTCAATAATAATATTTACTATATTTACAAAGTTAATTTTACTTCCGTTATATATAAAACAAATGAAATCACAGGAAGAATTAAATAAAATAGCTCCTTTAGATAAAAAAATAAGGGAAAAATATAAAGACAATAAAGAAAAAATGAGTGAAGAAGTAACAAAGCTTTATGCAGAACATAAGATAAATCCATTAGGAGGATGTTTACCATTATTAATTCAGATCCCTATAATTATTGCAATGTTCTATATTGTAAAGCAACCACTTACATATATAATTCAAATGCCACAAGAAGAAATTAAAACATATACAATGACATTATTAAATAAAGAAGATGTGACAACAGGAGAAATGCAAAGTAATGAAATAACAGTAGCAAAAGACAATAATATCATTGATATGAGTTTTATAGGAATTAATTTAGGAGATACACCAAGTAATGTGTTCAGTAAAGATGAAACTGAAAAAGCAAGTCCATTTTCATTATTAATTCCAATTCTTAGTTTAGTAGTTTCAATAATACAAGTAAAACAAATGAAGAAAAACTCAAATATGACAGAAGAGCAAATGGAAATGCAAAAAACAAACAATTTAATGATGCCGTTATTTTCAGCATTTATATCATATACAATGCCTCTTGCATTAGGTATATATTGGTTACTTGGAAGTGTTTTTCAGTTAGTACAACAATATGTAATAAATAAAATAATAAAAAAAGATACAGAAAAAGAAAAATTATTAAAGGAGGGAAAATAATGAAAAAAACATGTGAACAAATAGGTAAAACAGTTGAAGAAGCAATAAGAAAAGGATTAGAAGAATTAAAAGTTCCAAGAGATGATGTTAAAATTGAAATATTGGAGGAGCCAACATCTGGAGGAATTCTTGGAGTTTTATCTTCAAAACTTGCAAAAGTAAGACTTACGGTTGATAAAAAAGTAAATGAGGAAGAGGCACAAAAAACAATAGAAAAAGTAAAAGAAATATTAGAAAATATGTTTAAAATAACAAAAGAAAATATAGAATATACTTTCCTAGTACAAGAAAATCAAGTTATTTTATCTATTGATTCTTTAGAAGCAGCCCATCTTATAGGGTATAAAGGAAAAACAATTGAGTCTTTACAATCATTAATTAATGCAATATTGCAAAGAGAAGATGATACTTATTCAAAAATTTTTGTTGAGATAAATGGGTATAAAAAACAAAAAGAAGAAAAACTTAAAAATCTCGCAAGAAGAATGGCAGATAATGTTATCAAGTACAGAAAGCCAATAAAACTAGAGCCTATGTCTCCTTATGAGAGAATGATTATACATAAAGAACTTGCTTTAAGAAAAGATATAGAAACAGAAAGTATTGGTGAAGAACCAAGAAGAAGAGTTGTCATAAAGAAAAAGTATTAAAAAATAAAAAGAAAAAAGAAAATAAAAAAATATTAAAATAGAAGTCAGCAATAGCTGACTTTTAAAAAAGGCGGTGAGTAATTTATGTTAACAAAAAACACAATAGCAGCTATTGCAACAGGAAACATGAATAGTGGAATCAGTATTATCCGTATAAGTGGAGAAAATAGTTTTACTGTTATTTCTAAAATATTTACAAACTACAAAAAATTAAAGCCAAATAATATAATTTTTGGAAAGATAAAAGATTGTAAAAAAAATATTTTAGATGAAGTTTTAGTTTCATATTTTAAAGCACCTAATTCTTTTACAGGAGAAGATGTATGCGAAATAAATTGTCATGGAGGAAAGCAAATAACTTCTAAAATATTAGAGTTAGTATTATCAGAAGGTGCAAGACTAGCAGAACCCGGGGAGTTTTCTAAAAGAGCTTTTTTAAATGGTAAAATGGACCTATCTCAAGCAGAAGCAATTATTGATTTGATTAATTCTAAAACAGAAATTCAATCTAAAATTGCTATAAAACAATTAGAAGGAGATCTATCTAAAAAAATAATTGATATAAGGGAAGATTTAATTAATCTTTTAGCTCAAATAGAAGTCAGTATTGATTATCCAGAGTATGATTATGAAGAAATAGAGGGTTCAAAAGTAAAAGAGATTTTAAACAGAGATAAGTCTAAAATTAAAAATTTGATTGAATATTATGAAGAAGGAAAATATATTAAAAATGGAGTAAATGTAGCAATAATAGGAAAGCCTAATATGGGAAAGTCATCTCTTCTTAATGTTCTTGCAAAATATGAGAAAGCTATTGTTACAGATATTCCAGGTACAACTAGAGATGTTGTAGAGGAAACAATAAATCTATCTGACTTAGTTATTAATCTTTCAGATACGGCAGGAATAAGAAAAACAGATAATTTAATTGAACAAATAGGTGTGGAAAAAAGTCTTAAAGTACTAGAAGAAGTAGATCTTGTTATATATATGATTAGTGCAGATACAAATATAGATAGTGAAGATATAGATAATTTATCAAATGTTTTAAAAAGAAAAAAGAAATTAATTGTTGCAATTAATAAATCTGATAAGAAAAATAAAGAAATATATAAAGATAATGTAGAAACATTGAAACAATTAAAAATAAACAATATAGTGAGTATTAATACTGTAGAAGAAAATGGAATAGAAGAACTTAAGAGTAATATTAAAAAGATATTTTTAAAAGAAGATATAGAATATAATGAGGAATATTTAATAGTAAATAAAAGACATAAAGAATTATTAGAAAACGCATTAAATTTGATTATAAAATCAATAGAGGAAATAGAGAATTTTCAAGATATTGATATTGTTTCTATTTCAATAAAAGAAGCTGCTAGTTATTTAGGTAAAATAATAGGGGAAGATGTTTCTGAGGATGTTATAAAGACAATATTTCAAAAGTTTTGTTTAGGAAAGTAGGAATAAAAATGGAGTATTTATCTGAAAAATATGATGTTGTAGTAGTTGGAGGAGGACATGCTGGTTGTGAAGCGGGTCTTGCTAGTTCACGTCTTGGAAAAAAAACAGCTTTGTTTATAATAAACCTAGATACTCTTGCAAATATGCCTTGTAATCCAAGTATTGGAGGAACTTCAAAAGGCCATTTGGTAAGAGAAATAGATGCTCTGGGAGGTCAAATGGCTAAAAATGCCGATAAAACTTTTATTCAATCGAAGATGTTAAATACATCAAAAGGACCTGCTGTACATTCTTTAAGAGTTCAATCTGATAGAAGAAAATATCAAATTGAAATGAAAAAAACTTTAGAAGAACAAGAAAATTTAGATGTTTATCAGGCGGAAGTTGTAAAGATAATAAAAGAAGAAAATAAGATAACAGGGGTTGTTACAAAAACAGGAGCAATATTTAAAGCAAACTGTGTAATTATTGCAACAGGAACATATTTAAAAGGAAAGGTTATTATAGGAGATGTGTCATATTCTAGTGGACCAGATGGCATTTTTCCAGCTAATGATTTATCTCAAAGCTTAATAGATATAGGGGTAGTATTAAGAAGATTTAAAACAGGAACACCGGCTAGAATAAATAAAAAAACAATGGATTTTTCTAAAATGGAACCTCAACATGGGGATAGTAAAATAACACCTTTTTCTTTTGATAATTATGATAACCAAGAAGTTTTAAATAAAAAACAAATAGACTGTTTTTTGACATATACAAATTCACAAACCCATAAAGTTATAATGGATAATATTCATAGATCTCCGTTATATAGTGGACAAATAGAAGGAATAGGTCCTAGGTATTGTCCATCCATAGAAGATAAAATAATGAGATTTAAAGATAAAGAAAGACACCAAATATTTATAGAACCATTAGGAGAAAACACCTCAGAAATGTATATTCAGGGAATGTCTTCATCGCTCCCAGAGGATGTACAAATAGCTATGTACAGAACAGTTCCGGGATTAGAAAATATAAAACTTATGAGACCAGCTTATGCCATAGAATATGACTGTATAGATTCAACAAATCTAAAATTGAGTTTGGAGTATAAAGAGATAGAAGGACTGTTTTTTGCAGGTCAAGTAAATGGAAGCTCTGGCTATGAAGAAGCAGCTGCCCAAGGCATTATTGCAGGAATAAATGCATCAAGAAAGATTGATAAGAAGGAACCTTTAATTTTAGATAGATCTCAAGCATATATTGGAGTATTAATTGACGACTTGGTTACAAAAGGAACAAATGAACCATATAGGATGATGACTTCTAGGTCAGAGTATAGGCTTATGCTAAGACAAGATAATGCACAACTTAGACTTACACAGATAGGATATGATATTGGTTTGGTTTCACATGAAATTTATGTAAAATTTCAGGAAAGAAAAAATCAAATAGAAGATGAAATTAAGAGGCTTAAAAATACAGTTATAAAGCCAAGTGAAGAGGTAAATGATATATTAGTATCTTTGAATTCTAGTCCTATTATAGCTGCTTGTAAGTTAAGCGAGTTGTTAAAAAGAACAGAACTTAATTATGATAATATAAAAGATATTGATAAAGATAGAAAAGTTGTTGATAAATATGTACAAACAGAAGTGGAAATACAAATAAAATATGAAGGATATATTAATTTACAATTAAAACAAATAGAATCTTTTAAAAAACTAGAAGAAAAGAAATTAAGCGAAAACATTGACTATACTAAAATAAGTGGACTAAGTTTAGAAGCAAGACAAAAACTAAATCAAAAAAAACCAACCTCAGTAGGACAAGCTTCTAGAATTTCTGGAGTTTCTCCAGCAGATATTGCGGTTTTACTTATTTATTTAAATCAAAATTCAAAAAAGGGGATATAAATGGAAGAAGTTAAATTTAAAAATTTTTTAAAAGAAAAAACTTTAGAAAATAATATAGTTCTCAATGATAGACAAATAGAAGATTTGTTAAAATACAAAGAAATGCTGTTAGAATGGAATGAAAAGATAAACTTAACGGCAATAACAGAAGAAAAAGAAGTAATAGTAAAACATTTTGTAGATAGTTTAGAAAGTATAAAGTATATAAAAAAGCAAGATAAAATAATAGATGTAGGAACAGGAGCTGGTTTTCCAGGACTAGTAATTGCAATATATTTTAGAGAAGAAGTACAAATAACTTTACTTGATTCACTAAATAAAAGGGTTTTGTTTTTAGAAGAAGTGGTAAAAACATTAAAATTAAATAATGTAAAAGTACTTCACGGCAGAGCAGAAGAAATTTCAAAAAACATAAAATATAGGGAAACATACGATATAGCAATAGCTAGAGCTGTCGCACAAACAAATATATTACTTGAATATTTAGCTCCTTTTATAAAGATAGGTGGGAGCTGTATTTTAATGAAAGGCAGTGGATACAAGGAAGAAATAAATAGTTCTAGCAATGCGATAAAAATATTAGGACTTAAGATGCAAAAAGTAAACGAATATTTTCTACAATTAGATGAAACTTATACAAGAAACATAATAGAATTAAAAAAAGTTTTTAAAACACCCGAAAAATATGCTAGATCATATGGAAAAATAAAAAACAAACCGCTATAAATCCATATTATATAAAAATGAAAAAGTACAGTTTCATATGAAACACAAAGAAAAGGTAAACAATAAAAAAGAGAAAAACTTAGAAATTTAAGGTTTCCTCTTTTTTTTTATATAAATTTGTTATATAATATACTTGAGGTGTACGAGATGGCAAAAGTAATATCAATTGCAAATCAAAAAGGAGGAGTTGGAAAAACAACTACTGCAGTTAATCTTAGTACTTGTGTTGCACAAAAAGGAAAGAAAGTTTTACTTGTAGATATTGACCCGCAAGGAAATGCAACTAGTGGACTAGGAATAGAGGCACATGAAGACAAATCAGTCTATAATGTGTTAATAGATTCAATAAGTATAAAAGAGACAATAAAAAGTTCTGCTGTAAAAAAATTAGATGTTTGTCCAGCAAATATTAATTTAGCAGGAGCAGAAGTTGAACTGGTATCTATGGTTTCAAGGGAAAACCGCTTAAAAACGGCTATAGAAGAGATAAAAGAAGAATATGATTATATTTTTATTGACTGTCCACCTTCTTTAGGACTAATAACTTTAAATGCTTTTACAGCATCTGATAGCGTACTAGTTCCTATACAGTGTGAATACTACGCACTAGAAGGATTAGGTCAGCTTATAAATACAATTAAATTAGTACAGAAACATTTAAATAAAAATTTAAAAGTAGAAGGCGTTGTCCTTACAATGTTTGATTCAAGAACTAATTTATCTGGACAAGTAGCTCAAGAAGTAGAAAAATATTTTAAAAACAAGGTATTTCAGACTATTATTCCAAGAAATATAAGGCTTAGCGAAGCCCCAAGTCATGGATTACCAATTACCTTATATGATCCAGACTCTAAAGGAGCAGAAACATATAAAAAGCTGGCTAAAGAGTTTTTGAATATAAACGAGAAAGGAGAATAGTAATGCAAAAAGGACTAGGAAGAGGATTAAATGCTTTTTTTGGAGAAGATACTGAAGAAGTAGAAAAAATATCTCTTGCAAAAAAAGAAAAAAAATTGAATGAACTAGATAAAGTAATAGAGTTAAATATAGTAGAAGTAGAACCTATGTTAAATCAGCCAAGAAAAGTCTTTGACAAAGAAAAATTGAAGGAACTGGCAGAATCTATTAAAGAACAAGGAGTATTACAACCTATTCTTGTGGTAAAAGATGATGAGGGCTTTTCTATAGTAGCAGGAGAAAGAAGATGGAGAGCCGCAAAGCTTGCGGGATTAAAGACAATACCAGCTATAGTAAAGGATTATACAGATTCTAGAAAAAGACAAGTTGCATTAATAGAAAATA
Organism: uncultured Clostridiaceae bacterium; assembly: GCA_964593045.1. Taxonomy (GTDB): domain Bacteria; phylum Bacillota; class Clostridia; order TANB77; family CAG-465; genus JAOAHC01. The sequence continues at coordinate 17,736 of CAZQJQ010000005.1, read as the reverse complement.
TACAAAGAGAAGATTTAAATATAATAGAAATAGCAAAAGCAATAAAAGAATTAATGGAAACAGATGGATATTCACAAGCCCAAGTAGCAAAAATAACAGGAAAAAATGTTTCTACTATATCTAATATAATGAGATTATTAAAATTAAGAGATGAGATAATAGATTATGTATTAGAAGGTAAACTCGTAGAAGGGCAAGCAAGAGCATTACTTGCAGTTGAGAACAAGGAAAAGCAGTTAGAAATAGCAAAAAAAGCAGTTGAAAAAGGACTTACGGTAAGAGAAGTAGAAAAACTTGTATATGGGGCAGATGATTATAAAAGAAAAGAAACAAAAAAACAACCTAAAAATTTATATTATAAAAAAATAGAAGAAAAATTACAAAAACATTTTGGGTATAAAGTAAAGTTAGACTTATCAAAAGAAAATCAAAGATTAATAATTGAATTTAAAGATAATGAAGGATTAGAAAGTATATTAAATAAATTAAAAATAAAATTATAGGGGGTATAGTATGGAAACGTTTAATTTGTTCGATACTACAGAACAGATAATAAACTCAAATAAAATAGTAGTAGTGTTAATAGTATTGTTTGTTTCAGTGGTTTTTGCTTCATATTTCATAATAAAAAATATAGTATTACTTGTAAAAGGAATTAAATATAAAGATAATAATTTAAATAAGTTTTTATTTGTATTTTTTAGAATATTAATTATACTTCTAGGATTTTTCATTCTTAGTGTATTTATTATATTGTTATTGCAAGTTTTAAATGTTAATATAAATATAAATATCATATAAGTAACAAAAAAGAATAGATCACATATAGTAAATAGAGGTGAGAATTATGTGTGGTTGTGGATGTAATTGTTTCAGACGCAGTTGTTGTTGCTGTTATAGATATGTAACATGCTGCTGTAGAAGATGCTGCAATTGCTGTTGTTGTTGCTAAAAATGATAATAGTTAAAAAAAGGAGTACAAGCTGTACTCCTTTTATGTTTTCTATTTTTCAATAGGAAGAAATAGTTTACATTTACATATTCCTTGACTTACAAATTCATCACAAGGACAAAGAGTTGTGTCATCTTGAACAAGTCTACATGGACAATGTCCATCTTTTTTTTCTACACCTTCTATAATTTTTTCAACATAGTTTTTGTCTGGGTTTAATCTGTATCCTTTCATAGCGACCTCCTTATTAAATAGTATTATATATATAAAAAAATATTAATAAATAAATATTATTAATAAATAAAATAATGAATTAATAAACTCATATATATATATTATACATCATATATTTTAAAAGTAAATAGATATTAAAAAAGGAGAAGAAAAATGTCAAAGATATGGTCCTTTCTTTTTATAATAAGCATTATTTCAGCTTTTGTTATATCTAGTCCTAGTATTGTAATAGAAGAGATAATGAATCAAAGTAAAATAGCTGTAGAAAATGTAATTACTTTGATAGGTATGATGTGTTTTTGGAATGGAATATTTAATATATTTGAAAAAACAAATGCTATAAATGTATTGTCTAAAAAAATGAAAAAAATCATTTTAATTATTTTTAATAAACAAGAGTTAGATGATAAAGCAATAGAATATATGAGTCTTAATATATGTACAAATATATTAGGTGTGGGTAACGCAGCAACTATTAATGGAATAAAATCTATGGAAGAAATGCAAAAAAACAATAAATATAAAGATAAACCAAGTAATAATATGACTACTTTTATGGTTATAAATTCAGCTTCTTTACAGCTCATACCAACAAGTATGATTGCATTAAGAAGTATGTATAATTCAGCAAATCCTGCCTCTATACTTGTCCCGGTATGGATAGTTACAATTTGTGCTCTTTTATCCGGACTTATGGCTATAAAAATACTAAACAAGAGGGTGATTTAAGGTGATAAATTATATTGCTGTGAGTATAGTACCACTTATGATTTTGTTCATATTATTGATAGGAATAAAAGAAAAAAAGGATATTTTTAAACTTTTCATAGAAGGAGTTTTAGATGGTTTAAAAATGATATATAAAATATTTCCATATATACTGGCCATAACTATTGTAATAGGACTTTTTAGAACAACGGGGGCAATGGATATATTAACATATCCTTTTAAACCGTTGTTAGAAAAATTAAATATTCCAAAAGATATAATACCGTTAATGTTTTTAAGACCTATTTCAGGAGGTGCTTCACTTACTCTTGTAATGGATATTTTTAATAATAATGGACCTGATTCATATGCAGGAAAAATAGCTTCGATTATTATGGGGGGAACAGAAACTACTCTTTACTGTATTACAATATTATTAGGTGCGGTAGGCATAAAGAAAGCTAGAGGAGCTGTTGTTGCAGGACTTTTGGCAGATACGGTGGCGATAATTGTAGCAGTTATATTAGTAAATATTGGAATGGGGTAATTGGCAAAAATAAAATTAAAATAATAATTATAGAAAAATAAAAACAAGATGTTATTAAGAGAGAATAACCTAAATTAAATGTAAATATACATTAATTATGCATGTATACTTGCTAAAATAAAAAAGTATGGTATAATATATGCATATTGATTAGTAATTAAATAATATCCTTTAAGAAGTTGTTTTTTTTTAAAGTTTTAAGTTATTCTAATCAAAATTCTTAAAGGAGGTAAATAAAATGGAAGACAAAATCATAGTTTGCAAAGACTGTGGAGCTGAATTTACATTTACAGTTGGAGAACAAGAATTCTACAAACAACAAGGTTTTGAAAATGAACCAGTAAGATGTAAAGCTTGTAGAGATGCAAAGAAAAGAAACAATTTCAGAAGAAATTAGTTATGCAAGAGTATTAACAATAAAGTTAATGCTCTTTTTCTTTTTTTCTTGTAAAATTATATAAAATTTGATATAATCTAAGAAAAATAGAGATTTTTGGGGGAATTGGTATGGCACTTACACCTATGATGCAACAATATTTAGAAATAAAAGAAAAATATAGTGATTGTATACTACTTTTCAGATTAGGTGATTTTTATGAAATGTTTTTTGATCATGCAGAGATTTGTAGTAGAGAGCTCGAACTCACTTTAACAGGTAAAGACTGTGGATTAGAAAAAAGAGCTCCTATGTGTGGAATACCTTATCATGCAGTAAACACATATATTCCTAAATTAATTGAAAAGGGATATAAAGTTGCAATATGTGAACAGGTAGAAGATCCAAAAGATGCAGTTGGAATTGTAAAAAGAGATGTTGTTAAGATAATAACACCTGGAACTATTACTGAAACAAGCATGTTAGATGAGAAGAAAAACAATTATATTTTAGCAATATGTGAACAAAAAGGAAGTTATGGAGTAGCTTATGCGGATGTGTCAACAGGTGAATTTTATGTTTCACATGTTACAGGTATAAACAGTGAAAATAAAGTTATTGATGAAATAGCTAAAATAATGCCTTCTGAGATAATTTTGCCAGATAACATATCATCTCAAACAAAACTTATTCCAGAAGTCAATAAAAGATTTAATATATATATTTCAAAGTATAATAATTATGAAAAAAAACAAGATAGTGTAGAAGAAAATAAAAACATAGTTTTAATATATAAAAACATAAGGAATAATGCAGAAGAAAATGCCTCTCTACTACTTCTTAATTATCTTTATGAGACTCAAAAAGGAAATGTTTCACAAATAAACAGTATTAATGCTTACGATATAGATAAATATATGCAACTTGATATCTCAACAAGAAAAAATCTTGAAATAACAGAGGCAAATAGAGAGAAAACAAAAAAAGGAAGCCTCCTTTGGGTTCTAGATGAAACTTCTACTGCTATGGGTGGAAGACTTCTTAGAAGATGGGTTGAGTCGCCTTTAATAAATATGGAGCAAATTGTGTTAAGGCAAGAAGCAGTTGAAACTTTTTTAAATGATATTGTTTTAAGAAAAGAAATAAAAGAAAATTTAAAAGCAATATATGATATTGAAAGGATTGTTTCAAAGGTTGTTTCTTCAAATATTAATGCAAGAGATTTAATTTCACTTAAAAATTCTCTTGAAAAACTTCCAGGACTTAAAAACACTTTAGGTTTAATTGTTTCTAAAACTAACAACAGCTATTTAACAGACATTTTTAATAATTTAGATGAATTACAAGATATTTTTTATGTTATAAATTCTAGCATAAATGATGATCCTCCAATAACTATAAAAGAAGGGGGCATCATAAAAAAAGGATACGATGAAAAGATAGATGAATATAGAAATGCTGCTACAAACGGAAAAAACTGGATTTTAGAGTTAGAAGCAAGCGAAAGAGAAAAAACAGGAATAAAAGGCTTAAAAGTTGGATTTAATAGAGTTTTTGGCTATTATATTGAAATTACTAATTCATATAAAAATCTAGTACCAGAAGATAGATACTCAAGGAAACAAACGCTTGCGGGGTCTGAGAGATATATAACTCCTGAGTTGAAAGAAGTTGAAGAAAAAATATTAGGAGCAGAAGAAAAACTAGTAACTTTAGAGTATGAAGCTTTTTGTAAAATAAGAGAAAATATTGCCTCACAAATAATCCGAATTCAAAAAACCGCTTCATCTGTTGCAACACTTGATGTTTTATCAGCTCTTGCACAGGTTGCTGAAAACAATAATTATTGTAAACCTATAATTTCACAAGATGGAGAAATTAATATAAAAAATGGAAGACATGCGGTTGTTGAAAAAGCTTTAAAGACAGAGTCTTTTATTCCAAATGATGTATATTTAAATCAAGATGCTGACCGATTCCTTGTTATAACAGGACCTAATATGGCAGGTAAGTCAACATATATGAGACAAGTAGCTCTTACTGTATACATGGCTCAAATAGGTTCATTTGTACCTGCAGAAAGTGCTAAAATTTCAATAGTTGATAGAATATTTACGAGAGTTGGAGCTTCTGATGACCTTGCTATGGGACAGTCTACATTTATGGTTGAGATGGCAGAACTTGCTAATATTTTAGAAAATGCAACAAGTTCTAGTTTAATAATATTAGATGAGATAGGTAGAGGAACATCTACATATGATGGACTTGCTATTGCCTGGGCAACTGTAGAATACGTTGTTGATAAAAACAAAATAGGAGCAAAAACTTTATTTGCAACACATTATCATGAACTAACAGAGTTAGAACAAAAATTACAAGGGGTTAAGAATTATTCTGTAGAAGTAAAAGAAAAAGGTGATGATGTTATATTTCTTCGTAAGATAATACCTGGAGGAGCAGATGAGTCATATGGTATATATGTTGCAAAGATTGCTGGTGTTCCAAAAGAAGTTTTAACTAGATCAAAAGAGATACTTAAAAAATTAGAGGATATTGGTATTGCTAAGAAAACAATAGAAAAAAACAAAAAGGTAACAGAAGAACAGATTCAAGTAGATTTGTTTAACTATAAATTGGCAGAACTTGCTAAGTTATTAGATAAAACTAATTTAGATGAATTATCTCCAAAAGAGGGACTAGATGTACTATATAGGTTAAAAGAAAAATTAAAATAGAAGATAAAATATAAAATAAAGAAAATGTAAAATAGAAAAGAAGGTAGAAATATGGGTAACATTGTTCTTTTAGATGAAAATACAATAAATAAAATAGCAGCAGGAGAAGTTGTGGATAGGCCTGCTTCTATAGTTAAAGAATTAGTGGAAAATTCTATTGATGCAGGTGCTAAAAATATAACTGTTGAAATAAAAAATGGTGGAATAAGTTATATAAAAATACTTGATGATGGTATAGGAATAGCGGCCGATGATATTGAAATGGCTTTTGAAAGACATGCAACAAGTAAAATAAGGACAGAAGAAGATATACATAAAATAAGGACAATGGGATTTAGAGGTGAGGCTCTTGCTTCTGTTGCTGCTATTTCTAAAATAAATATTACAACTAGAAATATTAATGAAAACATAGGGACAAGATTAGATATAGAAGCAGGAACTGTTATATCAAAGGAGCAGATTGCTTCAAAACAAGGTACAGTTATAGTAATAAAGGATGTCTTTTTTAACGTACCAGCCAGATATAAGTTTTTAAAGAAAGATTATACAGAAGCAGGATATATTGAGGATGTTATAAGGAGAACTGCTTTAATAAATCCAGGAATAGTATTTAAATATATAAATAATGGGAAAGTTATTATACAGACATCTCCAAATTCTGATTTAAATACTACAGTATTTAGTATTTTTGGCAAAGAAGTGTATCAAAATATTGAAGAAGTAAATTATGAGTATCAAGGTATAAAAGTTACAGGAGTAATAGGAAATCCTAAGATATCGAGGTCTACACGAACAGAGCAATATACATATATTAACAAAAGATATATAAAAAATAAAACAATTACTACTGCTATAGATAAATCTTATGCAGAAGAACTTGCTATAAATAAATTTGCTTTTTGTATATTAAATGTAGATATAACTCCAGAGTTTGTTGATGTGAATGTTCATCCTGCCAAATTAGAAGTTAAATTTCAAAATGAGCAATTAGTATTTGAAGCGGTATATAGTGCAATAAAAAATTCACTTAAAAACTATAATAGAAGAACAAGTCCGTTTGCAAATACTACAAATAATACTTTTTTTGAAAGCAAAAAAGATAACGTGAAAACTATAGATAATACAAATACAATAAGCTCTGAATATAGTTATAATAAAGAAAAAGGTGGCCCTTCATTGGTCCAAAAAGAAATAGTAAAAGAAATAACAGATAAAATACAAGAAGAAAGAAAAAATATAATAAAAGAGTTTACTCCATATGTAGCTGAAAAGCAACAAACTGTGTATAGTGTTGATAGCATATTAGAACAAAGTTCATTAGAAAAAAACATACCTCAAAATGAACAAAATAGGCAAATAGAACACTTTACTCAAAATAACGAAATAATCTCTGGTGAAAATTTAAATGAAAATACTAGTATTTTGCAAAAGCAAAAAACAGAGGAAGAAAAATATTTTAAATATGTTGGAAATGTATTTGATACATATATAATTATTGAAATAAAAGACAAAATGTATATTATAGATCAACATGCTGCACATGAAAGACTCTTATATGAACAAATAAAGCAAAAATATAATGATAAAGAAAAAGAAACACAAATGTTACTTATACCAATACTTGTTGAGCTTAAAAATAAAGAAAAAGAAATTGTTAAAAACAACATTGAAATGTTTGAAAAAGTAGGATATATAATAGAAGACTTTGGAGAAAATGAAGTTAAAATATCTGGAGTTCCAAATATTGGTTATGATATTGACTTTAAAGGTATGTTTATAGATACGATAGATGAGCTTATGGGGGCAAGCAAGACTGAAACCACAGAAAAAGAGTTTAGGTTTCTTGCTACATTGGCTTGTAAAGCTGCTGTAAAAGGAAATATGAAACTTACAAAAGAAGAACAAATATCTTTAATTGAAAAAATGATGAAGTTAGATAGACCATTTACTTGTCCACACGGTAGGCCAACTGCTCAAGAAATGTCTAAATACGAAATAGAGAGAAAATTTTTAAGAAAATAGGTGTAATTATGGAAACATTAAAACCGAAGGTTATATGTATTGTAGGACCAACTGCCTCTGGAAAGACTTCTTTATCTATTGAACTTGCAAAAGAAATATCTGCGGAGATAATTTCTGCTGATTCAATGCAAGTATATAGAGGTTTAGATATTGGGTCTGCAAAAGTCACAGATCAAGAAAAACAGGGAACACCTCATCATTTAATAGATATTTTAGATATAAATGACAAATTTAGTGTAGCAGAATACAAAGAGATGTGCTATAATACAATTGATGATATATTAAGTAGAGGAAAAAAAGTAATAATTGTAGGTGGTACAGGACTATATGTTTCTTCTGTTATAAAAAATATGCAGTTTGAAAAAGAATATGTTGATAATGAATATAGAAATTATTTATATAATTTAGCAAAAGAAAATTCAAATGAATATGTATATGATATTTTAAAAGAAATAGATGAAGAGAGTGCGAAAAGGATTCATCCTAATAACTTAAAGAGAGTTATTAGAGCACTTGAAATATATAAAAATACAGGAAAAACTAAAGATGAATATATGAGAAAAGAACAAGATAGAATAAAATTAGAAAAAAGCAAATATGAATTTTTAGTTTTTGGATTAGATTTTCCAAGAGCAGAACTATATGAAAGAATAGATAAAAGAGTTGATATAATGCTACAGCAAGGGCTATTAGACGAGGCAAAAAAAGTATATGATTTAAAACTAAATAAAGAATGTACTTGTATGCAAGCAATAGGATATAAAGAATTTTTTGAGTATTTTGATGGGAAAAAGTCTTTAGAAGAAAGTATTAATTTGCTAAAACAAGAAACAAAAAAATACTCAAAAAGACAAATGACTTGGTTTAAAAAAATAAATAATATAAAGTGGTTAGATGCAACATTAAAAAAAGAAAAATTAATTAAATATGTGTTAGAGGAGTTATATGAAAACAAAGAAACAGGTGTTAAAGAAAGTATATAATAAAAATAAAGATATTGTATTTTTATCAGTAATAATTGTTATAGCATTTTTGTGCTTTATAGCATATAAATATATCTTTAACTCAGAAAAAAATTATGTTATTGTAAATGGAACTATAGATATTTCATCTGATACAACGGGATATTTTTTAAAAAATGAAACTGTTTTAGATATTGATTCGCAAAAATCTTTTGTTCCTATAGCAGAACAAGATGAAAGAGTATCAAAAAATGAAACTATTGCAATATATAAAAATGAGAAGTATGAAGAATACACTAAAAAAATAGAAGAAAAAGACAAAGAAATAAAAGAAGCGATGCAGGATTTGCCAGCAGTATATTCTACAGACATATCAATACTAGATACACAAATTGATGACTATATAAAATCAGCAAAAACTAATACCTCATCATATATAAAAATGCAAGAAAGTAAAAATGCAATCGATGAACTTGTATACAAAAGAAATGTTATTGTAAGTAATTTAAGTCCAGTAGGTGCAACAGTTAGAGAATTAATAGAACAAAGAGATGCATTAGTATCAGAAAGTGAAAAAGTATCAGATAACATAAAATCAACAGTGGCAGGACTTATATCATATAAATTAGATGGGTTAGAAGATAGTTTTAATTATAATAATGTGTTAAATATGACAATAGATGATCTAAGTACGCTTTTTGAAAAAATAGATAAAAATACCGTTAGTAAAACAGGAATAAAAATATCAGACAATTATGCGGCATATATCGTTGTTAAAGAAAAAAGAGGACAAAATGATGAATATATAAAAGAAGGAAAAAATTATACGGTAAAATTTACAGATAAAAATAATGAAAAAATAACAATAACTTTAAAAAAATTACTTCAAAATGATGAATATAATTATTTGATTTTTTCACTTTCTAATGGAATAGAAAATTTTGCAGATGATAGAAATGGAAGCATAAATATAATTTGGAAAAGTTTTGAAGGAATGATTGTCCCGACTAAGGCAATTCATCAAGATGAAGGAGGTTATTATGTTTATGTTATAGTAAATGGTGAGTATAAAAAACAATATGTTAATGTTACAATAACAGATGATAATATGAGCATAATAACAAATTTAGAAGACAGTGATATTGATATAGAAGTATATGATAGAATTTTAATAAGCAAATAAGAGAGGAAATTTATTCTTCTCTTATTTGCTTATTCTATTTTTTGTTAAAGTATTTAACTTTTTTATGATCTTCTAAAATTTTAAATTTAGATTCATCTAAAATACATTTTAATTTTTTCTTTTTTTCAGCATGAGAAAGCAAAAGATTAAATATTTCTTCGTTTGATATTATATTATTATCAATTATATTATTTATCTGTTTTAAATAATAGTATTCTTTTGAATTTTCTATGATTAAAGGATAATCAATCTCTTTGTTATATAAAAATATGTTTTCTGGTAGAATAGATGAACATATTATCAAAAGAGGTTCTTCATAGTCTCCTAAAGTATACTCTTCTAATTTACATATTTTTTCTTTAATATATTTTGTGTTTTCAAATGTTTTATCGTAGACAAATACCGTTAATCCTTCAGTAAATATTCTTATACAAACATAATGTTTGTTATCATATTTTTCTGAATCTTTAGGGGATAAATATGCATGGATTCCCTTTTTAGAAGTTTTTGAAATGACAAGTATTTTATCAGTATACTCTGATAGCTTTATACCATATTTTAAACATTCAGATTTTTTGTCTTTTGGAATATATATGTATACATTTTTCATTGTTATCCTCCAATTTATTGCAAAGATTATATCATATTTTTAAATAAAAGTTAAGAGTAACAATAAATTATAACTAAAATATAATAAAAGTAGGTGATAAATATGATGGTTTTGTTTCAAACTATTTTTTATTTAATTATAACTTTTGGAATTATGATGTTGTTTGTAAAGTTTGCTGAAATTTTAGGATATTTAGATATTCCTAATGTTATATATACAAAGTATATAAAAGATTCTAAAGAGAATACAGAGGATGTGTTAAAGAAGAAGTCAAAAATTGTAATATATTTAAAGGATTTAAAATTAAATAAAGAAGAACAGGAAAATGTTTTTAAAAAAATAAAAGAAGGAGATTTTAATGACATAAAAGACAAGATATATAAAATTGTGGTAAAATAAAATTGACAATATGAAAAATAAGGTGTAAAATACGCATGAGGTGATATATGTGTATGCACATTTTTTAGGAAAAATAGAAGAAATATTATCCGATAAAGTTATTTTAGAAGTAAATAATATTGGATATGAAATATATATGCCAGAGAGTATTTTATCAACTTTAGAAATCAATAGTAATTTGAAAATATATACTTATCTTCATGTAAGAGAAGATGACATGAAGCTTTTTGGCTTTACTAAGAAAGAAGAACTTAATTTTTTTAAGAAAATAATAAATGTAAGCGGAGTAGGACCTAAAATGGCAATAGGTATAATTTCTAATATAAAAGTAGAGGATATGTGTGTTGCAATAGCAACCGACAATATAACCCTTCTTAAAAGTATTCCTGGAGTTGGTAATAAGCTAGCACAAAAAATAATTTTAGAATTAAAGGATAAAGTATTAAAAGATCAAATGAATGAGATAAAAGAAATAGGAAGAGAAAGCAAACTTAAATCAAATGATAAAGAATTACAGGAAGCAATATCTGCTTTAGTGGCACTTGGCTTTTTAAAGAGAAATATTGAAGAGGTTATAGTAAAATATAATTTACAAGAAGGAACAGTTGAAGAAATTATAAAAAATGTGTTAAAATATATGCAGAAATAATTGCCAAAAATTATAGGTAGACATTTTTTAAAAAATATGATATGATTTAAAATATGTGAAAAGGAGATATTATGATAGATTTTGTAGGTGTAAGTAAACAATATGAACATTCTGTAAAAGCGTTAGATGATATAAATATAAAAATTGAAAAAGGAGAATTTGTTTTTTTAGTAGGACCATCTGGTTCAGGGAAAACAACTTTTTTAAAACTAATGATAAAGGAAGAAACTCCAACTAAAGGTAATATTGTTATAAACGGGATGAATTTAAATAAAATAAAAGAAAAAGAAATACCTTTTTTAAGGAGAAAAATAGGTTTTGTGTTTCAGGATTTTAGACTTCTTTATGATAGGACAGTTGAAGAAAATATAGTGTTTGCTTTAAGAGTAATAGAATGTTCAGAAAAAGAAATTAAAAATCAATTACAATATGTGTTAGATTTAGTAGGACTTAGAGGAAAAGAAAAAAATTATCCTAATCAATTATCAGGTGGAGAACAGCAAAGAGTAGCTCTCGCAAGAGCATTAGCAACTAAGCCTCCTATAATAATTGCGGACGAGCCTACAGGAAACCTAGATCCAAAAACGGCAGATGAAATGTTTAAAACATTACTTGAGATAAACTCAAGAGGAACTACAGTATTAGTAGTTACACATGCTAAAGATATAGTAGATAAACTAGGAAAAAGGGTCATAGCTTTAGAAAAAGGTAAAGTAGTAAGAGATGACCAAAAAGGAGGCTACTAATATGACAACTAATACATATTTACTAAAAGAAGGAATAGATAATTTAAAAAAACATGGTTCTAAAACATTTTCTACAATGTTAATAATATGTGCTACAATGATAATAATAGGAGTGTTTTTAGTAATATTTGAAAATGTAAATACTAATGTAACAATAGTTAGAGAACAGCAAGGGTTACAGGCCTTTATAGAAGATACAGCAACAGATGAAGATGTTGAATATATGAAAGATCAAATATCATTAATAGATGGTGTAAAAGAGATATCATATTTAGATAAAGATGCTGCTTTTGAAGATGCTAAAAATGTTTTTTCAGGGCAAGAATATCTGCTAGAAGGACTTGAATCTGTAAAACCTTTTCCTGCTTCTTTTGTAATAAAGTTTACTAATATAGACAAAAGTGATGAGGTATTGCAACAAGTAGAAAAAATAGATGGAATATATAAAGTAAAATATAACGAAGGTACTATTGAAGCAATAAAAGCACTTTCAAAAATAGCAAATATCTTCCTACTTTCAGTTGGATCTGTTATGCTAATAATAAGTATATTTATAATTTCAAATACAATAAAACTTGCAGTATACTCAAACAAAAGGGAAATATTTATAATGAAATATATTGGAGCAACAGATAAATTTATACGAAGACCATTTGTAATAGAAGGAGCAGTTATAGGACTAGTTTCTGCACTTTCTTCATTTATCTTAATATCTGTTGCCTATGTTGTAATGTATGCTAGGGTTCCAAAAATTGGTTCTTCATTAGGCGTATTTGGATTTATTCCATATTCAACATTATGGTATCAAATATTAATTGTTTATGTATTTTTAGGCTTGTTTATAGGAATAATAGGAAGTCGTATTTCAATAAGAAAGTATTTAAAAGTATAAAAAATATATAAAATTAAAAATAGAAAAAGCAAAAGTCAAAGCAAAGAAAAAGTATAAGGGAGAGAATATGAATATAATCAAAGGAAAAAAAATAATTTTAGTAATATTGATATGTATAGTCATAGTTTCTTTTTCTAATGTAAAAGCAGATGCTTTACAAGATGCACGAACTCAGTATAATCAAATACTAAAAGAACAAAAAGAAAATATGTCTAAATTAGAAGGTATTGAAAAAGAAATTGCAGAGTACAACTATGATATAGTTTTGTTAGATCAGCAAGTAACTGAAGCAACAATAGAACTTAATAATATTCAAGAAAAACTTGATGCAGTAAATGATAAAATAAATGAATTAGAAGCTTCTTTACAAAATTCTTCTCAATCATATAACAGTGCACAGCAGCTTTATCTTACAAGACTTAGAATTATATATGAAAATGGGATGCCCTCAATGATAGATACGTTTTTTGTTTCGAAAAGTATAACTGACTTTTTTTCAAGAGTTAATGTATTAAATAGTATATTAGATTATGATAAAAAATTAGTTAGTAATATGAAAAGTCAAAAAGAGTATGTAAATTATATAAAAAAAGATATAGATACACAAAAAATACAACTTAGTCAGTTAAAATATAATAAAGAGGAGTCTACAACTGCTCTTAATCAAGCGGTAAAAGCAAAAGAATCAAAAGTCCAAGAATTGAATAGTAGTAAAGAAGATATAAATGAAAGAAATGAACTATTAAAAAAGCAAGAAAAAGAAGCAAAACAGAAAGTTGATGATGAGCTTACAAAATTAATACAAGATCAAAATAATCTATATGCAGGAAATTTTGCAGGAACATTTACATGGCCAGTACCTGGTTATTATAAAATTACAGCAGCATTTGATGATAAGGAATATTATTCAATAATGGGTATGCACCATACTGGAGTAGATGCAGGGATTTCTGAGGGAACGCCTGTAGTTGCAGCCGCTGACGGGAAAGTATTAGTTGCCGGATATAATACAGGTGGATATGGTTATTATGTTGTAATAGATCATGGTACAATAGATGGTAGCAGATATGTTACACTTTATGGACATGCATCATCTATTCTTGTTTCAAAAAATGATACTGTAACAAAAGGACAGAAAATATTACTAAGTGGTAATACCGGAAATTCAACTGGACCACACTTACACTTTGAGATAAATAAAATAACGAATAACGTTATGTACTCAATAGATGCAATGACTTATTATGCTTCAAGTGGAGCACCATTTACCTATCTTGTAAATGGAAAATGGATAGATTATCCTTTTAGCACAATATCACAATATCAATATTCAAACCAATTAAAGAGGAGCTATAGTTTTTAAGAGAGGATATATATGAAAAAAATACGAATAATAATTATTACAATAATGTGTATAGGTTTTTTCAAAGTAATTTATGCTGATAGTATTTCAGATGCACAAAGTAAAGTAAGTGATATAAAGAAACAAATACAAGAAAATAGTTCTGCTATATCAAGTGTAGAAGATGAAGTTGAAGAATATTTATCTGATATAGAAGATATCTCGGATGAGATTTCTGGTTATTCTCAAAAAGTTGATGAAATAAACGAAAAAATAGATACTGTAAATAGTAAAATAAAAGAATATGAGGAAGCTTTGCAAAACTCTTCCCAGTCATATAATAGTGCTCAACAACTCTATCTTACTAGACTTAGAATAATATATGAAAATGGTACACCATCAATGATTGATACGTTTTTTGCATCAAAAAGTATAACTGATTTTTTTTCAAGATTAAATATTTTAAATAGCATATTAGATTATGATAAAACATTAATAGGTAACATGAAAAGTCAAAAAGAATATGTTGATTATATAAAAAAAGATATAGATAATGAAAAAATACAATTAGAACAATTAAAATATGATTTGGAAAAAACAACAACTTCTTTGGAAACCGCAAAAGATAATAAAGAATCAAAAGTAAATAAATTAAATGAATCTAAAACAACGATGCTTGCAGCGAACAAAATACTTATAGAACAACAAGAAAAAGCGGAGAGTGAACTTCAAAAAGAAATATCAAAAGCACAAAGTAGTGGAGGAACATATACAAAAATATTTGGTGGAGATTTACAATGGCCAGTTGCCAGTACAAAAATAAATGCTACATATGGTTATTATAGTCCATTTGGTTTTACACAGTTACATACAGGAGTAGATATCGGAGGAGTTGGATATACATCACCTGTATATGCTGCGGCTGATGGTAAGGTTATAACAGCAAAAACTATAACTTCTAATCCGGATGGGCCAGATACAGGTAAGTATAGTGCGGGTTATGGTAATTACGTAATGGTTTCACATGGTAAGAAAAATGGTGTAGAAGTTACTACTATATATGGTCATTTATCTTCAGTAAATGTAAAAGTTGGAGATTTAGTGTATCAAGGTACTACAAAACTTGGTATAACAGGAAATACAGGGTATTCAACAGGTGCACACTTACACTTTGAAATAAGAGAAAATGGAAAAGCAGTAAATCCAAATAAATATTTTACATTTTTAAAATAGAAGGTAAAATGATATAAAAATTAGTACATAAGACACTTTTTTTAAAAAAAGACTTGACATATTTTTAAATATGTTGCATAATAGGGGTATAAAGTATATTATAGGGGGTTATATAATGAGTGCGGCAATAATAAATAAATTCATGGGAATGTTAGGTATAAGTAATCAGGAAGATGAATATGATGAAACAGAGGAATATGAAAATACAAATGAACAGGTAGAAGAGGAACCAAGATCTAGCTTTAGATCTAAAAGAAGTTATTCTGAACCAGAGCAAGAAAATCAATATTCTTCAAAAAAATATGATTCAAAAGTATTATCAATGAGTACAGCAATTTCTTCTTCAAAGATGGTTATAACACAACCTACATGTTATGAAGATGTACAAGAAATAGGCGAATATTTAAAAACAAAAAAATCAGTTATAATAAATTTAGAAAGTGTAAATAAAGAAGATGCAAGAAGAATTTTAGATTTTTTAAGCGGTTCTGCATTTATGATAGATGGAACATTTCAAAAAGTTTCAAATTTAATATATTTAATAGCACCTAGAAATGTAGAAATACAAAATGATGTTGAAAGAGGTCAATATAAAAACAAATTGTCATTTTCTTGGTTAAAATAAAATTTATGCAGACTTCTATGGTCTGCTTTTTATATATAGGAGGGATAGTATATGTTAACACCAGTAGATTTAGAAAACAAAATATTTAAAAAAGCAAAATTTGGCGGATATGATATAAATGATGTAGAAGATTTTTTAGAGCAAATAATAGTTGATTATGAACAATTATACAAAGAAAGCTCAGAAATGAAAGATAAAGTTGCTATATTGCAAGAATCAGTTGAATACTATAAATCATTAGAAGAAGGAATAAATAGTACAATTGAAAATGCACAAACAAGTGCAGATACTATAAAAGAAAGTGCAATAAAAGAAGCAGAGAGCATAAAGCAAGAAACAGAATATGAATTAAGAAAAACATTAGATGCCTTAAAAGAAGAAATAAATCGTAAAGAGTATGAATTAGAAGAAAAGAAAAAACAAATGAACATATATAAAATTAAAGTTGGTTCAATGTTGGAAGCACAACTTAAAATTTTAAATGAAGATGAAGATTAAAAAATAAATATACAACAAACAAAAAACAAAAAAAGAATTAGCTAATTTATTTGGTCTAATTTTTTTTTTATGAAAGGAATAACAATGATAGAAATAGAAAAAGCAATAAGAGATTTCGAAAAATATGCAAATAAATATGATACAGAAAATGACAATATACTAAGAAAAATAAAACACACATATAGAGTGGTGGATATAGCAGAAGAAATTGCAAAAAATTTAAATTTAGAAAATGAAGAACTAAATTTAGTCAAATTAATAGCTTTATTCCATGATATAGGAAGGTTTGAACAATATACCAAGTATAAAACATATAATGATTTAAAAAGTTTTGATCATGGAGATTATGGAGTAGAAGTATTAACAAAAAAACTAGTTATAGATAAATATGTAGATAGTGAAATTGAAAAAAATATAGTTTTAAAAGCAGTAAAAAATCACAATAAATATGAAATTGAAAAAGGTTTAAGTAAAAAAGAATTGTTTTTTTCAAATATAATTCGAGATGCGGATAAATTAGATATAATATACGAAGCTAAAACAATATTTTTTAAAAGCAAAGAAGAAATGGAAGAAATAAATAATGGAACATTATCTCAAGAGATAATGAAATATTTTTATATGAAAAAAAACAGTAAAAAAGCCAAAACATTATGAAATAATTAATAAACCCTTTATAATATTAGCATTTGTTTTTGATTTAAATTTTACATATTCTTTTCAAAAACTATATGAAGAAGATAGTATAAATAACATATTAAAAAGATTTCATTTTAAAAACGAAGAAACAATAAAAAAATCAGAAGAAATAAAAGAAATTTTACAAGAATATTTAGTTAAAAGAAAATAAAATAAAAAATTGTAAGAAGACTCTGCAAAAAATAAAATGTAAAAAATAAAAGAGATAGTGAATATAAAAAAATAATATGGTAAAAATAATAAATAAAAGAAAAATATTTTATAAAAGCGGAGGTTAACAAATGAAACAAAATAGTAAAGGTATTTCTTTAATAACATTAGTAA